>JAICHC010000001.1 GCA_025922795.1 Candidatus Binatia bacterium
ACAAGCATGTAAACAAGCACCAGGCCGGCGCAAGCCGCCACCAAGAGGTTGTCTGGAGACCAATTAAGTTGAAGCCCGAATGGAAGCGGGTTATCGCTTAGAATGTTGTCGATAATAATCTTGAGCGGCCACGGCTTAAGGATCTCAAGTGTGCTAATTAGAAAAACTTGGCCGAGAGCTAAAATAAAAGATGGCCAATAGGGCTTCAGGTACGAACGAACGGTGCTCTTCATAGATGAATGTTATGGCTTTACCTCGTTAGTGATTTTTCGACTGGCACGAAGTCCAGCTTGTGCGCAAGAGATTCAATGACGTGGTACAGCAGGTGACCGAGTCTGAACTTCTGATAGATAATGGCGCTGGCGTGAGCCCACCCGATGAAAGCGGTTGCGGCGGCAAGCTTTGGCATTGCCAATCCGACGGCGACACCGGACACGACTAAATAGAGGCACAGAAACGTTATTGAGATTCGCGACATGCGAAGCGCGCAGCGGACCCTCATGACGCGCTTGCTGCCGCCGTGATTTTCCGTAGCAGTTTTAATTTGAGCCCTGGCCCAAGGTCCTTGGCAAATTTCTAAGTCCCACTGACTCCATCCCTGGTCCATCGCGATGAGATATTTTCGCGGCAGGAGGAACTCCATAATGGAATGAAGCAGGCTTTCTTTTTCCTGTCCTTTCTCGTTCCAGTACGACAAGTAAAACGCGCCCTCAGACCATCGAATTTGCGGATCTTGTGTGGGGCCGTTTAAATCGACCGGCTTGACCTCGCGCAGACGGCGCAAACGCCAGCGATATCGCTCGAATGTACGCACTAGGGGTCCCAAGTAGATGAGCGACGCGATCAAAAGCGTCGCTGGTAGGCCGCGGAATGGCGAAGCGATGCGAGCGCGCATCGCGCTGGCGAGGCAAACACCGGCGGTCAACAGGAACGGAATAATTCCGAGCTCAAACCATCCGCCAAAGAGAATCGCGCATGTGAGTAACACGACGGACATCACGTTCCACTCAAGCGTGAGGGGCAGACAGGAAAGAACAGAAGGCGGAGGCTGGTAGACCGTCTGAAAAAGTCCCCGACCAAAAACCCCGGAATAGATTCTCGGCTGGCGACTGGACAGATATGAAGATAGGTCGCCATAGATTCGACCAAACCAGCGCGATTGCCCGAGAACGTTAAAGCGACACGGATGCTTGAAGAAAAGGAGAGTTTCAGCCTTGCCGTAGCCGCGCTGCTGCTTTAAATAATCGCGGATCGTGTTGCGACGGAAATGCCACACCACCGCCGCGGCGCTAAAACCGATTTTATAGCCCTTGTTCTGCAGGCGCCAGCACAGGTCGACATCGTCTCCAGCGGCGCGAAAGATTGGATCGAATCCGTCAATCGCTTCCAACGCTTCACGCCGGAATGCCATGTTGCACCCCGGAATGTGTTCAGCAACTTCGTCATCCAACAAGACATGCGCCGGCGCCCCAGGCGACACCGCCACGCAAGATGCGACGAAAGAGTCATCCGGCGGAGTAAGGTTCGGCCCGCCGACGGCGGCAAATTCAGAGGACTGAAACTGCGCGACTAAATGAGTCAACCAGTCGCGGTCCGCCATGCAATCGGCGTCGGTGAATGCGACGATCTCTCCGGTGGCCGCCCGAATACCGACATTACGTGCTTCGCTCAGTCCCTTATTCTCTTGATGGATGAGACGAATATAATCATAGCCCTCGGCGATCTGGCGCGTGCGATCCGTGGAGCCATCATTGACGACAATGACTTCGTAGTTGGGATAGTTGAGTTTTTCCAACGACGCTAGGCACGAGTCCATCGTGCGTTCGCCGTTGTAGACGCAGACGACCACCGAAACCTTCGGATAGGAACGTAGAGGAGGCGGCAAAGGCGCGTCATAATATTCTTTCACTCTCTCGAAAGCCGGCTTCTTTCGGCGTTTGCGATCGACGAGCCCAAAGGCCCAATCTTCGACCTGAAATCCCTCCGCGCCGGAGTAGGCGTGCCAATCATCGGTCCAGGAAAATATCACGGTGCCGGCCACGCCGGTCTCGAAGCTGGCGCGCAGTTGCCACGCGAGGGCGTCGGCCTGAAAGACGGCGCCGTTGTGAATGGAATCGATCCCGATCTCCGTCAAAACGAGCGGGCGATCACCGGCCAGATTGTGCAGGTGCGATAGGTAGCGGCGGAAGTCTTCCTCGCGATGAAGATAAACGTTGAAGGCCAAAAAATCCAAGAAATCGGTTTCGAGATATTCGGTCGAGGGAAAATTCGCGTAACTCACTAACGTGTCGGGATCAATGTTCTTGGCGGTGTCAACCAACGTGCCGAGGAAAGCACGGATCCTCTCGGCGCCATACCAACGGACGATTTCCGGCGGTATTTCATTGCCAACGAGATAAGCAAAAACCGCGGCGTGGCGGTTGCACGCTGTCACGCTTCCGGCGATGGTCTGCCGTATGCCCCTTTGAGTTTGCTTGGAGTCCAAAAACGAGATGTGCTGTGCCCACGGAATGCCGATGATGGTTCGCAGGCCGTACGACGCGGCGCGTTCCAGGAGCCACTTTGGAGGGACCGTAAAAGTCCGCAAGCAATTGACGCCAAGCTCGGCCATTAAAGCGAAATCAAGCTCCACGGTTGCTGGTTCCGGGAACGGTAAGCCGGAGCTGTCAGGGGAGAATGGACCGTAGGTCACTCCCTTTAGAAATAACTTTTCATCATGGTGGAAGAAAAACCGGCCGCGCACATCGACTTTGTCTAGTGCATAGGAATCGCTCCTCCGTGACTCGAGTAATGACGAAACCGGAACACTTATAGGGCGCGCACCGCGCAGCTCGAACGATGCAGGCAGCGGCATATTCACGATGACTAGCTCCTTGTTTTCGATAATCAGACAGTCTGGAATGAATCAACTCTGATACAGTATGAAGGAAAATCCCTTACGCCATGTCAGGGTCGATCAGTTACAGCGCAACAACAATGCCATTAGAAAAAAGAGTAGCGATCGTACGGCTTTTTATATGTGTTTCGCCGGGTTGAGTTCGATCGAGCCCACATCCGTTCTTCGACTACCGCAGGCTTTACCCTGCAGCGTTGGAAATGTATTAAGATTTTTTCCTTACATAAAATGATTATCACGCCGTTCTTCAGAGTAGAATTGATCACGAACATCCAGTGTTCCACAACTGTGCGAGCTCGCCGTTAGATCTTATTTTTGTTTGTGTTAAACTAGCGGCGCACGCATCACCACCTGACGGCAGCGATGTATCCGATCATTTTTGAGCTTGGCCCGATTACCATCTACAGCTTCGGGGTCCTCATGGCTCTGGCAGCCTTGGTGGCGGCTTGGGTGGTTCACGTTGAACTCAAGCGTAGCGGTTACGATCCCGAGTTGGCATCGACGTTGGTGTTCGCCGCCGCCATCGGCGGGCTGATCGGCGCGCGGCTCTTGTTTATCGTCGAGCATTGGAACAACTTTCTCGCTGCGCCGTTGGATTACGTTTTCACCGGTTCCGGGTTTACCTGGTATGGCGGTTTTTTCGGCGGAGTTATTGGCGTCTCCTGGGTGGTCAAAAAAAATAACATCCCGTGGCTCGCCAGCGCCGATATCGCGGCGCCCGCATTGGTGCTCGCCTACGGCGTTGGGCGCCTGGGATGTCACTTTGCCGGCGACGGTGACTGGGGGACGGTCACCGACGTCCCCTGGGGCGTAGCCTATACCAGCGCGATTATCGGCTGGGTCGACCCGACGACCGGGATTCCGTATCCTGCCGGCACTCGCGTGCATCCAACGCCGATCTATGAATTCATCGGATCGATTGTTATATTCGGTATTCTCTGGTCGCTGCGCGATCGGCATTACGCCCCCGGAACGATCGCGTGGCTCTATCTAATTCTCTCCGGCTGCGCACGGTTCGTGGTAGAGTTCTGGCGCATCAACCCGCCGCTCGCTTGGGGATTGAGTGAAGCGCAGTGGTTCAGTTTGGCGTTGATGACGCTCGGAGTATTTCTGCTCATCATCCGCCCGCCGAGAGCCGCGCCTGCAAAAGTCAGTGCTCGCTAGCTGTCGTTGTAACAACTCTGAAGTGTGGTTGACGTTGACCTTGCCGTGGCGTGAGGTATAGGGATGGTTAGCTTACGCGCGAATATTCGCTCGTTAATATCGATAATCCTCATCAGCGGAACTCTCGCGGCCTGTCAAAAGCACGAGGCAGCCGACCACAACTCCGCCGGTCACGGCGATCACGGCACGCTGAAGGATTGGAAATTCACGCTCGTGAAAGGGGATGCTGCGACGGGCCGCGAGCTTTTTATCGAGCTCGAGTGTTATAAGTGTCACGAAATAAAAGGCGAGAACTTTCCGACTCTCGTCAAAAACGACAAAGGCATCGGTCCCGAGCTGTCGCAGATGGCCGGATCGCATCCGATTGAATTTTTCGCCGAGTCGATCGCCAACCCGAATGCGGTGATCGATGGCGATGCCAAGGAAGAAGGTCATATTGGTCCCGACGGCAAATCCAAGATGCCGTCGTTTGCCGATGTCTTGACCGTCCAGCAACTAACCGATTTGGCTACATATCTCGCCTCGCTCAGTGCGGGCGGACATAAACACTGAGTCGAGGCGCTCATCACAGCGCCGATTCTACCGGACAATAAATCCCAGCGGAACCAGTCGTTCGGGTCGTTGTTCTCTGCGAAATCAGCGACACAGAATCAGTCGCTTAACGCGGTTATCGTCCGGGGTTTCTCAAACCGAACAGACTACCCGATGAGAGGCTCGCAACTTTGAATCTGCAAGACCAAGATCGCGTGAGTGAGAAGATCCGCAGGCTGACTCTCATCAACTCCGTTATCGGGATTTCCATAGCGGGAATCTCGACGCGCGTCTTTATGATCTCCGTGCCGACTCTGGCAGCGGCTTTGGGCACGGACATCCTGGGGATTTCGTGGGCGTTGATCGTTTATCAGATGGCCGGAATCGGGCTGGGGGTAATCTGCGGCCGGCTCGGCGACATTTACGGCCATCACAAAATGTACGGTTTTGGCATGGGCATTATGGCGGCCGGCTCGCTCCTCTGCGGACTGTCTCAGAATGTTTTCCAATTGATCCTGTTTCGCTTCGTGCAAGGAGTCGGCGGCGCGATGATTCAATCCTCCGGCCGCACCTTGGCGTTCCGGGCGATGCCCCGAGGCTCCGAGGGCAAGGCCCAGGGGTTGATGGCCATGTCTCATCAGTTCGGTTTTTTTGTCGGCCCGCCGATCGGAGGTCTGATCATCGATCTGATTCATTGGCGTGGGATCTTTTTTCTGCTGTTTGTGCCGAGCTTGCTCGGCATGGCGCTTTGCTTCGTGACCGGACGCTCCGCCGCGCCGGCCAGCGAACAGAAGCAAGCCGTCGATTACCGGGGTGCCGTAGTCTTTCTCGGTTTGACGGTTCTCGTCACAGTGTTGCTTGATCAAAAAATCGCCGAGATCGTGGGCGGCAGCGGCCAAACGCTCCTAGCGTTGCTTTTCGCTGCAATGCTCTGGGGCTTTATTTCGCACGAAAAAAAAACCTCAAGCCCGATGATCAACCTGTCGTGTTTCTCCGTCCCGATTTTCGGCTACGGTTCGGTCGGCTTGCTGATGTGCTGTATCACTCAAGGCGTGGTTACATTCATCGCGCCGTTTTATCTTCAGGACGTGCTCAAGCTGTCGCCGACGTTCATTGGGATTATCTTTTTGGTCCCGTCGCTTCTCAGCATGGTGCTTTCGCCGGTGAGCGGCGCCATGACCGATCGTATCGGCGCGCGTTTCCTGTTGATTGTGGGCACACTGACGCAGATGTCGGCTTTTGTAATCGGGGCCAAGCTGAGCGCGGACTCGCACTGGCTCTGGCCAGCTATCCTGCTGATGCTTACCGGTATAGGATCGGCATTCTTCAATACACCATCGCAAGCCGTGATGATTCGATCTTTGCCCAAAGAGAATTGGGGCACGGCCATCGGCATCATCAATGGGATCTTCGGCCTCGGCCATATGCTCGGAATCTCGCTGAGCGGGATTTTTCTGACTCTAGCGTTTCGGTATTTTTCGGGAATTCCGGGGACGACCCCCGATCCGGGAAACACGCAGGTGTTCGCGGCGTCCATGAACGTGACCTTTTTATTTGCGCTGGCGATCACTCTCATCCCGTTGTTAACCTCGATGAAAATGAAGAAAGCCGGGTGAACTGCGCTTGAAAACCCCCGGATCTGCGGTCCTGCTGTTGACTATGGCTTCCAGTCCAATAGGCTAGGACCCGTTCATCAGCAAGAGAGGCAATAGGATCTCACGGAAAATCTAATGACAAAGAAACATGCTATTAACAGAACTCGCACATTGGGAGGTGACTATGAGACCGCTTGAGGGGCGTCTATCCGGCACGTTCGTTTACTTTGCGGTGCTCGGGCTATTGGCTGTCTTGCCGGCGAGCACGGCATTCTCGCAATCCGATTTTTACAAAGGCAAAACCATCAGAATCATTCGCGGCGGCGGACCCGGCGGTTCCGGTGAGTTTCAGACCCGAGCGCTCATGCGGATTCTGGAAAAGCACATCCCGGGAAAACCCAGTTTGTTGCTTGAATTTGTCCCGGGTGCAGCGGGTAGAAAGGCGGCAAACGTCATCTATAGCACGACCAAGCCCGACGGGCTGACCATCGGTTCGATCGGTGCGGGATTGGTGGTGGGGCCGATATTAGGCCTGCCTGGTAGCCGCTATGACCTTGATAAATTTATTTATCTCGGGTCGACGGACTCGGGGGACCCCTACGTTTTCTATACCAAGGGTACGGCCGGCTTGGATACCATTGAGAAGCTGCGGGCCGCGAGCGGAATCAGATTCGGCGCGCATGCGGTTGGCCATCCGGTCTATGTTACCGCCCGAATGGTCGCGTACATTCTCGGATTAAAAGATCCGAAATTCATCACCGGCTTTACTGGTCCGGAGATCTACATTGCGCTCGATCGCGGTGAGCTGGATGCTCATGCGACCGGCGCGGCACGATTCGTGATCGAGAAGCCCGAATGGATCGAAAAGAAATTGGTTCACTTCCACACTACGCTCACCGTGCCCAAGGGCCGTCATCACCCCACGTTTGCTAAGTTGCCGGAGCTGGGGAGCTTTGCCAAGACCGAGACGGAGCGGCGGCTACTTGACATGTTCCGTGCTTTTCAGTACCCGCGCTGGCCGTACATCTTCCCGCCAGGAACACCGAAGGAGCCCGTCCAGATCATCCGAGAGGCGATGCGCAAGGCGTTTGCAGATCCCGAATTCCCGGTGGGGTATAAAAAGTTGATGGGCGACCCGCCGGCACCGCTTGACGGCGAAGAGCTCGAGCAGGCCATCAAGGAATTGCCCCGGGACAAAGAGGTCGTTGATCTGTATCAGAAAATGGCGGGCGGCGATCCGCTACCCACTCGATGAACACAATTGCAGCGGTTGTCGGAGGGGAGTGATCGGGATTCAGCGAACATCGGCCGCGCCCCAACTTGCGGCGATCCGCGGCGATCGAGATGCGTAAAATCGCGCGGATCGCCAAAGCACCCGTAGACAAAGATCGTTGTGAACGGTCGTTTCATTCCGGTCCGAGTCGACTAACGGAGCAAGGATCGCGCGCAACTTTAACGCAGGCCGTGCCGTGTCGGCCGGCCTCAGCAAGTGGCATTCCGCCTCAATCACTATTTCGGTGCAACCACCAGAATCCTTGAAGTCGGCGCTGGAACGGGACGTTTGGCAGCTTACTTGCTCGATGGTTTGACGTTGAAGAAGCCGCCGTCTGCGAGAACAATCCGGTCCGCTCATCGATACGCTCGACCTGCTGGTTCTGCGAAAGTAAGGTGAAAGTGAATTCGACCGTTCGGTTTTCAAGTTCGTCACGATCCAGGCAGTGCTCTTGGACGTCGTTGTTGATCCAATCGCGCTCTTTTAGATTCGGCGAACTGCCCGTTAGTGCCTTCTAACCTGATCCGACATTATTTCGATTTCTTTCGGACGCTGAGCCCTACAGCTGCGGGCAATGGATACTGCCTTGAAGGCCACCCCGCAAACTATCGGCGGTTTGCTACTTCGTGCGGGTCGAGCCATAGGGCAGTGCCCACGGCTTTCGGTCTGACGCCGCTCGCGCAGGTCCGCAGGTTTTGCCGGATTAGAGCCAAGAGTTCGTATGTTTTCCAGGGCGGCGGTTTGCTATCCTGAACTGCGACGGAAAGGGTTGCCGTACCTTGCCGTGGATCATTGAGATATTCGGTTTCGAGGAGAAATGAATGGCCCTACCGATTTTACAAATCGCCAAACTGCTGGCGGAATTGACCGTAATTGCTCCCGTTGTCAGCGACGGGGTGGATAAGATCCGCAAGTTGGTCGAAACAGTTCGTAAGGGAGATGCCAATACCGCCAAACAAATCGATGCGCTCAGGCAAGCCATAGAATTGCAGAGCGCCGTCAACAAGAAAATGGATGATCAGTTGCGAATTATTGAATCCGTGCTCGAAAAGGTTCAAAAATCTCTCAAAATTTTGGCTTTCACCGGTGCGGTGGTAGGGGTTCTGGCGATAACGGCGCTGGCCGTAGCGGTTTTAAAATGAGAGCGGAGGCAGCATGGCAATATTTGAATCCTTAGCTAATGCTTTGAAGGTATTGGCCGTCGGTCATCGGGTCAAGGTGACTCTTCGTCCGGAAACCGGACGGTTTCCGAATCCGATGGAAGGCCACATCACGGAAAAAGATGAGGCAGGAAACCTTTCATTGGAGTTAGAAGACGGCGTGTGGTTCGGGTGCGCCCGGAGGACATTCTCTCGATCACCCGACTACCGAGGTAATCGGGCAAGAGTTACGGGTTGATGACTGCTTGTCAACACATTACGCTCGAGTTATTGCCATCCAGAAAGCGCACGCGGCGCTGCCGCCAGTGCCACTTGACCCTCGATGCCGAGGAACTGGGCGATAGTCCTTGCCCCGAATGTTTTGAAACCTCAGGCAAGCGGAACTATGATTTCGAAGAAATAGAATCGGCGCATGGCGGCGCCGCGACGTACCGCTGCGAGAAGTGCGGCGTAATCGTCAAATGTCCCTAGCGCAGATGATTTGAACGCCGCGGAAAAACAAACGACAAAATGTAAATCGCCGGACTCATATGTCGCTTGTCACAATGAAAGTTTCCGACTCTAACCGCTTTGGCGCGAGACATTCGAACTTGTTGCGGCTCTCCCGACTAGATCTCTACGGTTGGTAGTTTCGGAACACGCGGTCTTCGCGGCACGGAGCCGAGCAGACTACCAAGCCTGGTACATCACTTCTAAGAGTTGCCGATAAGTTTGCGGCGTATCGATGCCTCGGGCTTGGAGCGCGGCGTTGCACATTCGTTGGAACGCGAGGAGTGCCTGATTAATGATCATGCTTTTGCCGTTCATCGTCGGATGACCGGTCAACCTGCCATGGCGCAGGAAAACCGTTTCTTCAGGATGATAAATCAAGTCGTAGAAGCGGACATGCGCCGGGATCGATTGTGCCAGCTGCATCGACGCTTGGTTGTTCGCTTCGATGTCCGCACCGGCCACGTTTGACCATGTGCGTTCGGAGTCGCTTTTCCCGGCATCGGCTTCCGCCAGTGCCGGCGGATTCGCGGGCGCGAGAGCGGAGTAGCACTCCATGAAGGTCACCCTACCATCCGCTAATTTGCGGATGCCGCCTTGGCCCTTGGTCGTGCTGTTGACGATGAGGCCGGCCTTCGGTGCCCACATTGGCAGATCTTCGTCGGTAATTGCGGTCGCAGCCGGCGCGAGTTTTTGAATTTCGGCTGCCAACGAGTGCGCCGGCTCAGGCGTGCGATTACAGATGAGCAGCCGACCGTCAGCCAGTAAGTCGGCGGCGTGGAAGGCAACGGCGCGTGCCGCACCACCCGCGCCCAGGAGCAGAACCGTCATTCCGTTGAGCTTCGCCAGAAAAGCTTTCGTGAGGTTAGGTTGGCACTGCAAAATGCTCTGGACAAATCCTTCGCCGTCGGTGTTGTAGCCGACTAGTCTCCCGTCCGAGGCTCGGACGATCGTGTTGACCGCTTTAATCCTCGCGGCGCCGCGATCGATCTCGTCAAGAAAATCCATGACACGAACTTTGTGCGGCACGGTCACATTTGCGCCTACGAAAGAGTCGCAATGTTTGAAAGCGGTGAGCAAGTTACCGAGATCCGCAGCAACGACATCGAAGGGCAGATAAACCGTGTTCATCTGCAGATGTCGGAAGGCTGCGTTCCACAGTCGCGGGCTCTTCGAGTAAAGCGAAGGTGCATCACCGATGACTCCGGAGAAGGACTTTTCGCCGATGGCAGCGGCGTCCAACCGGTTGGACAAACAACGGCCGATGAAGGCGATGTCTTTCGCTGATGCCATGAATGAAAACCGTCCGCGCTCAGTAGTTGCACGCGGAAAGCGTTTTAGCAACCTCGGCGGGATTGAGGCGCCCGGTCAGGCCGCTTTTTTGATGACGAATTTCCCGTCGGAGAAGGTGAGCAGGGTGTTGCGATTGTCGATCATGGTTTCGATCACCACGTCATGACGCCAGAGTTGCTGGACGTACTTCAGGGTTTTCTCGGCATATTCGAGCTGGAGATCGCGTCCATCGTGGTGATGCCTCAGCATCAGCGTGCGGTTGTTGAGGTAGTCGGAATCCTCGACTTTAATGACCGGAATGGTCGCGGTGCCGACATTCTGAATTAAGGTCTCTTTGATTTGGCGCCAGTTCTCCTCGTCGGCGACACGGCTGACCACTTGGTCGTTGCCACGAGTCTTATACTCGAATAGATTCAGCTCACGAATGAGTTCCTCGGTCAAATAGCGGCGCAGGAAGGAGGCGTCGCGCTCGACTTCGCGGACTTCGAAGATTTTCTCCAAGCCGTTTTTCTTGCGCGGGCCGAACTCTTCAATGTCTTCGCGGGTCGGGTGATCCCAGCGCTTTTCGATGTCCTCCCAAACTTTCATGCCGACGTGATAAGGGTTGAGGCTGCCGGGTGAGGGGCGGAGCACTTGAGTATGACGCACGATGAATTCTAGATGCAGGCCTTGGGGCAGGTCCAAGGCCTCAAGGATGCGTTTGTGCCAGAAGCTCGCCCACCCTTCGTTCATGATTTTGGTTTCGATCTGCGGCATGAAATATTGCGCTTGCTTGTGTACGATCGTCAGCAGATCCTTTTCCCACTCCGCAAGCTGTGGATTGTGGTCGCGAATAAAAATCAGCAGATCTTCGTCGGGATAGAGCGGCACCTTGTCGAGATCGGGTGCCTGCGGTTCCGCGCGGCGATGAATTGCGCGAAACGGGTCAGCCGGCGGCTCGAATTCCTCCATTTTCATCTGCCGTTCCTCGCTCACCGACGGCTTTTTGATAGCTAGATTGCGCCGGCATTGCAGTGAGAGAGCATGAGCGGCATCGAGCACCGCTTCGACCTTTTCAAGGCCGATGCTGGGATCCTCAATATACTGACGCACCCGATTCGCGTGGCTTTTGAATGTTTCGATGGTGAATTCCGCTCGAGTAGAGCGAAAAGTAAAATTATTCTTGAAAAAATCGTTGTGGCCGTAGACATGGGCCATAGTCAAAATACTGAGGGCGAGACTGTTGTCGCGCATCAGGTAGGCGATCGATGGATTGGAGTTGATCACCATCTCGTAGGGCAGGCCACTAACGCCATATTCATACAGGGTTTTCAGTTTTTCGAAGTTCTTGCCGTGGGACCAGTGCGGGTAGTGCGACGGCATGCCGGAATAGACCATGTAAGACAACATGTCTTCGTGGTCGCAGATTTCGAATTCCTGGGGATAAGGATCCAGGCCGAAGCACTCGACGAGCGCGACGATCCGGTCGTTCCAGCGCTCGAGATCAGCGACGGTGTAATCGGCTGCCATGGTGTCGCTAGGCCGCGTCTTCGCGGGCGCGGTCCTTGCTTAAGAGGGTTTTAAACGAAGCCCAAATATCTTCTTTTTTTTGGATTTGCACCGTCTGGAAGTTCGACTCCTGGATTTGCGAAAAAAAAGTGATCATGCTGCTACCATAATAGCCGGCTCCGAGCGGTTTGATCTCTCCATAGCCGAACAGGTTGGCCGTGCGGGCGAGATCTTGCGCCGCCTTGAGTGCAGCCTCATTATCCGATTCGAAGTTGTCGCCGTCGGAGCAATGGAAGACGTAGACGTTCCAAAGGGCGGGGTGATAGCGCTCCTCGATGATCTCGAGCGCTTTGTTGTAACCCGACGAGATAAAGGTACCTCCGGATTCGCCTTTGTGAAAAAATTCCTCTTCGCTCACCTCGCGGGCCTCGGTGTGGTGCGCGATAAAAACAATTTCGACGTTTTGGTAGCGTGTGCAGAGAAATTGATAAAGAAGAAAGAAAAAACTGCGGGCCAGATATTTTTTCATCGTATCCATGGAGCCAGAGGTATCCATGATGCAAAGCACGACCGCGTTGGATTCGTTGCGCGTATCGGTGACCGTGTGATGATAGCGCAGGTCATCCTGGTGAAACGGAAAGCGCCGGGACGGCGACGGGGCGGGTTGTTGTCTCATCGCCGCTTTCTTGCGCTTCACGCGCGACCGAGCGGTGCGCTTCTTGTCGAGACGCACGCGAATGCCTTTGCGGCGAAATCCCTTTTGGCGGAAAAGTCTCTCGATTTCGATTTGGCGCAGGCGCTTGCGCTCAATGTCGGGCAATTCGAGATCCTCGAACATCATGTCGACCAGTTCATCGAGACTCACGTCGGTTTCGTAGTAGTCTACGCCGGGGCGGTCGCCTGCCTGCTGGCCCGACTGGCCGTCTTTACCTTGGCCCAGGACGTCGCCCGGTTTGGGATCGCCGTCGCCGCCTTCGCCGACTCCCGGCGCGTTCTCACCGTAAATGAAACGGTACTCCTTCACGCCTCGAATCGGCACTTTGATGATGCGGTTTCTATCTTTGCCGATGATCGACTCCTCGGCGATGATATCGGCAATGTTGTGGCGGATCGCTTCGCGAACTTTCTGGCGATGGCGCAGCCGGTCCCCGGCGCTGCGATCGCTACGCTGTCCCGAAGACGGATTGAACGGGCGAAAGATGGTAGACAACTCGGCCCCCGATGAGACTGAAAATTCTCAGTCCTTCCACAGGTTGTTGGCGGCATACTTGAGCACGACGTCGACACAGCTCGGGCAATAACCGTGTTCGAGCAGGTTTTTGACCATGGCGTCATATTTTTCCGACTGCTCTTCATCACGCATGCGCGCCTTGGTAATCACGCGGCTCAGATCGCGCACCGACGTGATCAGCTTCTTCTCGATCGCTTCTTTCAAAGGTTCGTAGCTGCGAAAATCGATCTTCTCGCCGCGCCGGTTGGCCGCCCATAGATACGCGATCACTTCTTGACGAAAGCCATCGGCTGCGGAGCCGATGATCGCGATCTGCTCCTCGATCGATTTCATGAAGCCCTCGTCCGGCGTGAGCTCTTCTTTCGTGTTGCGGTCTTTCACCTTGCTCTTGTTGACGTAAGCCTCGGCGTGGTCGAGATAATTTTGGAACAGGGCTTCGGCCTGTTCCTGATAGGAATAAACGAAAGCCCGGGTAATTTCTTTTTCCAGAATTTCCAAATACTCCTTATGCAGCGTGTCTTGCAGGAACTCGAGATACTGTTTTCGCGTATCGTCGGGGACATCGGCTTCCTTCACCATATTGATCAACGCCTCGCGGACGTTGATCGCGTTGATGCAGTTGCCCGCGGCGTTATCCGAGAGCGCGTTGTCCAAGGCCTTCATGATAAAACGCGTGGAAATGCCGGACATACCCTCGCGCTTGCTGCCGTCTCTCAGTTCCTGAATGTCGACTTTTTTGGTCCGGCCCTTCTCGACGACTTCTTCGCCGTTGTACAGCTTCAGCTTGGTCATCAGGTCACATTTGTTAGTCGGCTCCAGCCGCGACAGGATCGCGAACATGGACGCCACTTCGAGGGTATGGGGCGCGACGTGGGCGCGAAAGTCCGAGTTGCGAATGATCTTCTGATAAATTTTGACTTCTTCGGAAAGTCTCAGGTTGTACGGCACGCGCACGACGACGATACGGTCGAGGATGGCTTCGTTCGTGTGGTCCGCTTTGAATTTCTGCCACTCCGCTTCGTTCGAATGGGCGACGATCACCGTGTCGACGTACACTAGACCATGGCGACCCGGCGCCGGCACCACTTTCTCCTGGGTCGCCGTGATCATGCAATGGAGGTACTCGATCTCATTCTTAAAAACTTCGATGAACTCGACAACACCGCGGTTGCCGATGTTGAGCGCGCCGTTCAATTCGAGCACGCGCGGGTCACCTTCTGAATAAAGATCCAGCTTGGAAATATCTTCGCTGCCGATCAGCACTGACGTATCCTGGTTGTTGGGATCGACGGGCGGCACCACGCCGATGCCGACGCGCGACCGCTTGGAGAATTGCACGGTGCAGACCGGGAACTCCTCGTACTTGCCGGCATATTCCTGAATGAGTTTGTAACGGCAAACCGGGCAAAGGTCACCCTCGATGTGCACGCCGAGCATTTTTTCGAATTCCTTGCGCAGGTGGCGAGGAATCAAATGCAAGGGCTCTTCAAACATCGGACAGCCCTCGATCGCGTAAAATGGCTGGCTCTCCTCCAAGCCGCGATGCAGCTTTTCGACCAGCGAGCTTTTGCCCGAACCGACCGGGCCCATCAGATAGAGCACTTGGCGGCTTTCTTCGCCCTTCAGCGAGGCGGCGTGAAAAAAGCGCACGATCTGAGAAACCGTCTTCTCGATACCGAAAAACTCTTCGGCAAAGAAGTTATAAAGCTTGATGGCTTCGTCTTTGTAGAGTCTCTTGACGCGGGGATCGTGTTTTTCGTGGATGTCGCGAACGCCGGCGTTCATAACGACGTCGTACATTCGGGCATGAGCAAGCTTCGTGATCGTCGGATCGGCTTTGACCTTGTCCAGGTAGCCTAGCAGATTACCTCGCCAGGCGCGCGTTTGCTGCGCGTCGCGATCCTTTTTGATGAGCTGTTCGAATTCCGTGTTATGGTCCATTCCAGCAGCCTCCCTTGATCATATTCCTGCCGTTTAAGTTTGATGCGCACCCGCACCTAAGCGGCGCGGTCAAACGCACGGACAATTGCGATGGTTGACTGAACGTAATTAACTGACGCAAGACTGGCGAGAGCACTATTTTGAGGTCGTGCATCACCTTGTGTAAGCAAAAAGACGGGCACCGAAAGGTCCGAGAGGATTCGACCGAGATACGAACCGGAAGTGTTTTACGGCTTGCATTCGACCTCCCTTGAGTTTTGCTGGTCGGACAGCCAAGCGCCGCTTCTATCGTTTAGACTCTGTTACAAAACCTGTTCTTCACTTCACAGCTGCTGGCTACATTGCACCGCAATTTCCCCCCGATGTCAAGGTAATTCCGCTTTATGATGGGAGAGTTCCACGATGGAAGAATCTGCGCGCGGTTATCATTCGGGTTTCCGTCTGTTAGAATTGCTCGCACGCCGCGCGCGCAAACTGTCAGACGGAAAAAGACGAATTGTCATGCGACAAGAATCGTTGCAAATCGAACCGGGAATGAAATGGTACGCGATCCGGACCAAAGTGAACCGTGAAAAAGACGTGGAAAAGCGCTTGACCGATTTCAACCTGGAAGTGTTCTTGCCGTGGATGCGCACGCGACGGCGAATCGGCAGTCGCTTTCATTGGATATTGGCGCCGCTTTTTCCCGGTTATGTGTTTTGCCGCCTCGACATGGTGGTCTCCGGTAAAGCCGCTCGGTATTCGCCCGGGGTTAAGGATTTTCTCACGTTCGGCAGCCGTATCGCGGAGGTGAGTGAGGATATCATCCAGACTCTGCGCGGACGCTGTCCCGGCGGCATCGCAGAGATCGATCCAGTTAGCGCCAAACCCGGCGACGTCGTGCGCATCAGCGAAGGACCGTTCGCGGGCTTGGAGGCTATTTTCGAACAGAAGCTCAAAGGCAGCGAACGCGTCGCTGTCTTGCTGGAAATCCTCGGGCGTCAAACTCGTATCGTTTTACCGAGCGAAACCATCGCCAAGACCTGAGCGCCTCGTCATCGTCTTCAGACCTTGCGCCCGTTGTCGTGTGGCTTGGGGCGCGTCCCAATGGCCGGTGCCGCGACCCGGCACTCTCATGTTTGCTGTCACTCTTGTCCCGATCCTCGGCTTGACAGCGTTTGGCGAGCCTTGATAGAGCCGGGTTGACTAAGGTCCTGTGAGGAGGGGATCCGATGGACCATGCAACCTGGCGGAGGTTCTTACTGCTTCTTTTAACCGGCTTTTTCGGTCTTCTTCTTATTGGTGAATCGATCCTTTCTTCCAGCCGCTGGATCAATCAACCTTTTCCAGGATTCTTCCTTCATGAAAACCTCACGGTCGGCCCATATACCTTGCCCGGCTGGACCGGCGCCAATGCCGGACTCCAGTCTCTCGATCGCGTCGTGAGCGTCGCCGAGCAGCCCCTACGGCAGCGTGCGGAGATGTACGAGCTAGTCCGGCGCATGCCGGTGGGCAGCGCGCTTCGCTATCAAGTTGTGCGCGACTCGCGGCTCCGCGATTATACGATCGCGACGATGTCTTTTACGTTCAGCGATTGGCTCTTCAGCTTCGGCGTTTACAACGTCATTGGTTTAGCGTTCTTGGTCATCGGTGTCGCGCCTTACTTCTACCGCGCGTCTTCGCCCGTAGCATTGCCGCTTTGCTTTATGGTTTTGGCGGTTTTTGTCTGGTTCCAGACGACCTTCGACTTCATGACCGCCTCGTTTCTGCCGAAGGAGCTGCGCATCTTCGCGCTGGCGCTCACGCCGAGCGCGGGCATTCACTTGGCTCTCTTGCTCAGCAGCGGAAGCTCCAATACCCCGGTCCGCCCGCGCTTCATCGCAATCATCTACGGCGTCGGACTCGCCCTCGGAGCCATGCAAAGCCTAACTTACTTTGGCCGCCTTGACACTTGGATCGATCATTTTCGCGCCGGTTATATCTATGTTTTTCTCGGCGCCGGAAGTTTTCTTTTGATCACAGGAAACGCTTTGCGCCGTAGCCAGTCCGACCTCGATCGTTCGCGTCTGCGGGTGATGTTTGTCGGCGCGCTTTTGGGATTTTTGTTACCCGCATTGATGACGGTTTTGACGAGCCTGTATCAGTTTCAGATTGCCTACAATTTCGCCTTGATCCCGGCGGTTTTTTTTCCCGTATCCGTCGCCTATGCGTTGTTGAAATACAGCCTTTTTGATCTGGGCAACGCTTTGAGAATCGGCCTGAGCCGGATCGCGCTGCTGGGAATGTTGGTCGCGATCTACGCTCTGATCGCATACCTGCTCGCGCCGTGGATCAGCGATTATGCCAAGAACCCGCTTTTGCCGATCTTTTTCTCCGTCCTGGTCGTTGCCATTTTCAATCCCTTGCTGCGCTGGCTGGAGAGCACCGTCGATTGGTACATCTACCGTCAGAACTACGACCCCGCCAAGCTTCAGGCGGAAACGAGTCTATTTCTTCGCATGTTGAACGATGCTCCGGCCCTGGCCCAGGGTTTCATCGAGCGGATTGCCCGACCCATGGGCATCATCGATGCCTGCGTCTTATACCGCTCGAAGAACGCCAGTGAATTCATAACAGCCTCGACCGATTCGATGACCGGACTGACGCATACGGTCGCCGAGCAATTCAACACGATTGCACAATTTCTTGATGGTGTGGTTTTTCGGGTTATTTCGCGCGACGAAGTGTCCAGTAACCCCCGCTATAAGGAGCACAAGGAAAGCCTGCTGGCGGTTTTTGCGAGGTGCAAAGCGGAGCTTTTCATTCCGCTGGTTTACCAGCGCGAGGTTCGCGGCATGGTATCTTTCGGCGTCAAGCGATCGGGACGCGAGTACAGCGCGGAGGATTTTAGACTGTTGGGGACACTGACCGATCAGCTGGCGCTATCGTTGGAAAACGGCAGGCTCTACGAGGAATCGGTGGCCGCGCGGCGCAAGGCCGAGGAGAGCAACAAACGCTTGATCGAGATGGACCGCATCAAAAAAGATTTCGTCGCCAATATCTGCCACGAGCTGCGCACTCCGGTGAGCACCATCATCGGTTACGGCGAGGTGTTACGAGATCCGCTGTTTAGCGGCAACCCGCGCGAGATTCTGGATCGCTTGGTCAACAACGGCCAGGAGTTGTCGAGCCTGATGGACAACCTGATGAATTTTTCTCGCATGGAGGCCGATGGAAACTCGCCGCAATTCGAGATCGTCAAAATCACAGAGATCCTGTCCGCTCTCGAGATGATGACTCAGCGGCTGATTCGTGAGCGGCCGATTGAATTCGGCATTCATCTCGAGTCGGCCGTCGACACCATCGAAAGCGATGGACAAAAGTTACAGCAAATCCTGATGCACCTTTTGACCAATGCGCTTAAATTTACCGAGAAGGGACGCATCGAATTATCGCTGCGGAAACACCAGGAGGCGGGCCAGGAGCTTTTGGAAATAGCGGTCGCCGATACCGGCATCGGTATCAAAAGAGAGGACCAGGAGGTGATATTCGAAGATTTTCGCCAACTCGAGAGTTCCTCGACGCGCCACTATGGCGGCACGGGATTGGGGCTCGGACTTTGCAAAAAACTCGCCGCCGCCCTCGGCGGTGAAATTCGCGTCGCGAGCGAGTATGGCGTGGGCAGCGTATTCAGCCTGCTCTTGCCAGTCAAAATCCCAGGTCTCGCGGCGAATTCCATTCCCCAGGCCGCCAGTTCGTTAGTTCTGTAACGCGAGTTGAGACGTGTGCTAGAGTTGAGCTAAGTCGACCAGGAGGACCGTTTATGGCGCAGCTACGTCAGTTGGTGATCGCCGCGGAAGACCCCGCACGCCTATGTGATTTTTATCGCGAGGTTTTCGAGCTCGACAAGATCGACGAAGCGAGCGGCACAATGTTTCTGTCCGACGGAGTTTTCAATCTGGCTTTCGTTCCCGAACCGGAGCCGCGGGAGCAAGGTCTGCGCCAAGTAAGTTTCGACACAGTTCGCGTCGAATCGTTGCGGAGCAAGTTGGCGCGGGTCGACATGGCCGAATCCGATCTGGCGCAAGTGGAATCGGTCGCGGGAGCGGAATACCAAGTGCGTGATCCCGATGGCAACACCGTCGGGATTTGCAGAAGAGCCTTCGACGTCGCCTACGAGAAGCGTCCCGTGCCGATCCGCCATATCGCGCTCTACACGCCGAATCCACAGCGCATGGCGGATTTCTATTGCCGTGTTTTCGACATGAAGGAAGTCCAGAAGAGCGAGCGTTCGTCGATTTTTGTTTCAGACGGTTACTTCAACCTCGCGCTTCTGTATCAGCGCAAGGAAGAACCGATGGGACTCAATCACTTCGGATTTCATGTGAAGAGCAATGAAGAGATGCAAGCTCGGGCGGAGAAGGCCGGCGTACGGCGCGGCGCAGCGCGGCCGGCGAGAATTCCTTTCGCGGAATATCGCGTCCATGATCCGGAGGGCAACGGCATCGACATTTCGCAGAAGGGTTGGCGAGTGTAGAAGAGGAGGCGGTTCCAAACGTTTCAATCGTAAGACGTTCCGTCGTTTCGAAAACAGTATGAGCTGTTTGACGGTAATTATTCAAGAGTTCATAAGTATCTAGACAACAGGGTTGGTGGGACACGAAGGGACGACTCGTTCCAAGCCCAGGCAAAGCGTCTGGGCGTCATTGGCCACCACCCGAGCCACGGCCCGAGTGCTTAATTTTGGGCGTGGGTGCGAAAGCGTCCTTTGAGTCCTGGTGCCTGCGCTTTCCACGACTCGCCCCTTCGTCCCAGTCTACTAACTAACGAATGGGCATGAATACTGAAAAATTTCTTAAGGAGATACTGACGCCGGT
>JAICHC010000002.1 GCA_025922795.1 Candidatus Binatia bacterium
CAAGATCTTCAGGTCGCCGCCGAAGGAAAATCAAGCCTGGAATAACGACGAGCACCCAGAGAGTGAGACCGAGGGCAAGAAATGCGCTGCGCCAGCCGTAATTCGTTACGAAGAATTGATAGACGAGCGACAGCGCCGCGGAGCCGAGCGGCGTCGCCATCGCAACCAAGCCCATTACCCGCGGCCGTTTGATGTAGAACCAGTTCGCAACGGCCGTAAACGCGATCATGCCGCAAAGCAAAAACTCAGTGAGAGCGCGGGCGGGAACGAAGGTCATGTAAAACTGCCACGGCTCAGTACTCAGACTCACCCCGATCGACAACGATCCCACCAGCGCGCCGCCCGCCGGCAGCAGCAAGCGCGGTCCCAAACGATCGGCGAGCGGGCCAAAAATCGGCGAGAGAACACCGCCGAAAAGCGCACCCATACTAATCGCTGCGGCCGTGAGCGAGCGGGTCCAACCCAGGTCATCGCTGATCGGCTTTAGCACCACGGCCATGGTGATGTTGCTCACGCCCGCGGCGAGCACGCCCGCCAGCACGACGATGGCGACAATGACCCAGCCATAGAAAAACGGCAGCGTCACCCGCAGCGGTCCTTGATCGCCCGAGACAAACTTATTGCGGTAAACTTTAAACGACCGGGCATGCGATTTTTCGATTTAGATTGAATCGTATAGCGGCTCGCTGCTCGGCTTGCAATGAGATAGCACGCATTTGTATTGGGGGGTTCGAGCTGCCGGTCGATTGACTCCCCCACCACCGCGCCATAGTATGACCGAAATCAGGAGGACTTCATGGCTGACGTTACCGATATGCGCGGATACATCGAGTTGCTCGAAGAAATGGGCGAACTGCGCCGGATTGAAGGAGCTGATTTGAAAACGGAAGTGGGGGCGCTGACGGAACTGGCCGCCGACCAGGAAGGACCCGCGCTGCTATTCGAGAATTTCAAGGATTACCCTGCGGGCTTTCGGCTCGTCTCGAACGTGTTTCGCACTTGTAAACGCACGGGGCCAGCGATGGGTATCGATGAAGAGCATGGCATTGACTTTCTCTACGCGTGGCGGAAAAAACTGGCCGCTTATCAACCCGTGCCGGTCAATCAACTGGAAGGCGGACCGGTACTCGAGAATCAGATGGTCGGAAACGACATCGACCTCTACAAGTTTCCCACACCCCATTGGCACGACTTGGACGGCGGACCCTACATCGGCACCGGCTGCGGTGTCATTACGAAAGACCCCGAAACCGGCAAGATCAATGTTGGCACCTACCGCGTCATGGTGCAGGACAAAAATCATGTCTCGGTAAAGATGAATATGGGCAAGCACGGGCGACTCGCCTTCGAACGCGCGCGCGACTTAGGCAAGCCGCTGCCGGCGGCGATTAGCCTGTGCCAAGGCCCGGCGATTTTTCTTGCCGCACAAATGCCGTTGCCGCCGGATGTAAACGAATTCGAGTTTGCCGGCTACCTGCAAGGATCGCCCGTGCCGGTGGTGCGTGGCGCAGCCACGGGTCTACCGATTCCCGCGAACGCCGAGATCGTGCTCGAAGGCGATATTCTGCCGATGAAAGACGAAGAAATGCCAAGAGAAGGTCCGTTCGGTGAATGGCCCGGTTATTTCACTGAAGCGAACATCGGCGAGACGCCGGTTATGGAAGTCAAGCGCGTCTACTATCGCAACAATCCGATCCTGCTAGGCGCGCCGCCGCTCAAGCCGCCGTCGAGCTATTTGCCGATTCCGCTCGGCGCCGCCACTCTTTGGGAACAGCTCGAGAAAGCCGGCATTCCCGAAGTCAAAGGCGTGTGGGGCTTCGTCTACGGCGGGCAGCCCGGACCGTTTACCGTTGTGTCCATCAAGCAGCGTTACGCCGGTCATTCGAAACAGGCTCTGCTCGTCGCCGCCGGCGCGCGCGCCGGCGCCTACGGCGGTAAGTTCGTCGTCGTGGTCGACGACGATATCGACATCACCAACCCGGCCGACGTCATCTGGGCGATCGCCACCCGCTGTCACGTCCGCGAGGATCTCGACGTCGTAAAAGGCGTTTGGGCCTCGGTTTGCGAGCCGGCATTGCCGCCCGAAGAGCGTTCGCCGCGCGGCTACACGACTGATCGTGTCTTGATCGACGCCTGCCGGCCATTTAAGTGGTTGGACCAATTCCCGGCGGTCAATGCTTTTAGCAAAGAATACAAAGACGAGATCGGCAAAAAATTCAGGCTCTAAGCGGCTGGGGGCAACGCTCTTTATTTGATATTGTTTTGCCCTTACCGACTTCAAACCTACACGACCCGGTCTTAAGACGGCCGAACTGAGGTGATCCGATGGGTACACTTGAAGCTTTAAGCTTGGCCATGGGCACAGCATGGACGTCGGGTATCAATCTTTACGCCACCGTGGCGGCTTTGGGGATTGCCAATCGCATGGAGATGATTCACCTGCCGCAGAATCTCGAAGTACTATCGCATCCCGGGGTGATCGCCATCGCCTGCGTGATGTATCTGATTGAATTTTTCGCCGACAAAGTGCCTTATGTCGACAGCGGTTGGGATGCGCTCCATACTTTCATCCGAGTCCCGGCTGGAGCGATCTTGGCCGCGCAATCATTGGGCGATATGAACCCCGCGTTGGAACTGATGGCGCTGCTCGCCGGCGGCTCGGTTGCGCTGGTTGCGCATGGTACCAAAGCTACGGCACGGTTGGCGATCAACGCAAGTCCCGAGCCGTTTAGCAACTGGTTTGCCAGCGTCGGGGAGGATGTCACGGTTTTCGGCAGTATCTGGCTCATGTTTAATCACCCGATTATCATGTTGGTGCTGGTTCTCACTTTCCTCGCGCTCGTCGTTTGGCTGATCCCAAAGATTTACCGTCTTGCCAAGCGCGGTTTTCAAACTCTCCGCGAGAAGCTGCGCGGCATCAAACCCGATCAACCCGCTCCGCCTGGCTCGACACCGCAAACGACCTAACAGCGGACTGAGTGCCCATCATGGAGCATCAACCGACCAAGCGAGCGGATGTCGACTTGCCGGCGACACCACTGACTCTGGAGGGTTCTTTCCTATTGCATCAAATGTTTCGGGTGCGCTGGCCGGCATGGCGCAGACTTGGATCGCGCGAGCAAAAGCACATTGTCACCAGCGCTGGGGAGATCTTTACCGCCATGACACACAACCCCCAGCAAGCGACCGGCCTGTTTTCCCTGCTCGGCCACAAAGGAGACTTGATGCTGGTCCACTTTCGAAACTCTTTAGACAATCTCAATGACACTGAACTAACGCTCGCGCGCTCCGAGTTGAGCGAATACCTCGAACCGGCCTCATCTTATTTGTCGGTGGTAGAATTGGGGCTGTATGAAGCTTCCGTCAGAACGTACGCCGAATGGACGGATAAAGGACTGCGGCCCGGCACAGCGGAATGGAACCGAGCGGTCGAGGCTGAACTGACCAAGCAACGCGAGGCTGCCGCGCCACGTCTGTGGCCGGAAATACCCCAACGGCGCTATCTTTGTTTTTATCCCATGAACAAATTGCGCGGCGAAGCGAAAAACTGGTATGGCGAGCCCATTCGCGAGCGTCAACGTATGATGCAGGAGCACGGCATGATCGGTCGCCATTACGCCGGCCGTGTGACCCAGATCATTTCGGGATCCATCGGTTTCGATGACTGGGAATGGGGCGTCGATCTTTTCGCCGATGATCCGTTGGTGTTTAAAAAACTCGTCTACGAAATGCGCTTCGACGAGGCTAGCGCCGTCTACGGCTTGTTCGGCGCTTTTTTTGTCGGGCTTAGGTTTTCGTCCACCCAGCTCGAGACATTCTTCGCTGGCAAGACACCCGGCCTAACGTAATATTCGACAAAGCGGTCTTGATCATTCCACGGCCCGAGCACATCGGTCTTGGAGGAACCATGCGTCTAAAAGACAAAGTAGCAATCATCACCGGCGCCGCACACGGCATCGGTAAAGCTTATGCGCGTCGTTTTGCCGAAGAGGGCGCGCGCGTGGTGATCGCCGATGTCGACGCGGCCGGCGGGGAAGCAACCGCTAAAGCCATTAGCGACAGCGGCGGCTCGGCATGGTCGCGCCCGACCGATGTGCGCAGCTTTGCGAATATTCAGGGTCTCATCCAGGGAACCGCTAAGAGATACGGCCGCATCGATGTGCTTCTCAATAACGCCGCGATTTATGTCACCCAGAAACTTTGGAAAGGGCCCGTGGAAGAATTGGCGCTCGAGGAATGGGACCGCGTCATCGAAGTCAATTTGACAGGCGTGTTCCTGTGCAGCAAAGCGACGATCCCGATCATGAAGCAGCAAAAGAGCGGGAAAATCATCAACATCGCTTCCGGGACTTTTTTTAGCGGCTCCGGCGACATGCCGCATTACACCACGGCAAAAGGCGGCGTCGTCGCGCTCACTCGAGTCATGGCGCGACAGTTGGGCGAGTGGGGAATCAACGTAAACTGCATGACGCCGGGCTCGACGATGAGCGAAGAATCAGTTTCCGACGAAGTGCTCAAACGGCGCCAGGGCAGTATGGAGAAGCGCGCCTTTCGCCGCATCGAAACGCCCGCAGACATCGTCGGCACCGCCGTGTTTCTCGCCAGCTCCGACAGCGACTTTATCACCGGCCAACTCCTCGTCGTCGAAGGCGGCGGAATCATGCATTGAACCGATAATGCCGCTGTCGCGGGAGTGCCGTTTTGAGCTCTTGGATCTCGTCCCTCAGATTCGTAATCAAAAAGATGCGCTCGCGCTACCCAACGGTCGGCGTCACCCCGTAAACATGGCCGCAGGCGCTGCAGAAAATAATATTGAAAGGGGCGAGGATGAATTGCTTGCCGCGGGCTGAAGAGGAGCCGGCCTTGCGCGAAACGATGTGGTCGGTACCCACCACCGAGCAGGACGGACATTTCGGATCGGCTTCTGTTTTGTTCTTAAAATCCTGCGTGAAACGAAAACCGTTGCTCGGGTCAGACTCGGAGCGGGGCTCCTCTTCGCTGCTGTTATCTTGAGTGGAGTTCTCATGAGCCGGGCGCGTTACCTGATCGTAGTTTGCGCGCCGACTCCCGTCCGAAAGGACCTCGTACGCGTCCAAAACCTGCTTGAATTTTGTTGCGGCTTCGACATCGTCGGGATTACGGTCGGGATGATAGCGAAACACGGCCTTGCGATACGCCCGTTTGATTTCTTCCTGGCTAGCGCCGCGCTGAATCCCTAAAACCGAATAGTAGTCGAAAGTCGCATCCAATGTTCGATACTCTGAGCGCGTGGAACCGAGCTTACGATGAAAAGTTTTCGACTGGGGATTGTCGCATGGTTAGCGGCGCCGATAGACGCGGCGTCCTCCGGTCCCGGTCATTCTGCCTCTTTGCTTATACATTTGGACACACATGTCGTATATCGCCGAGCCTGCTCGGTCGTCGATCACGTGCTCGCCGTCGCGCGTCAAATACTCGACTCGAATCAGTGAGTCTTTCGAGCCGCCGTCATTGTTGGTGACGCGCAAGAGAAGCGATTCGCTTTTATCGAGGTAGCCGCCGATCGTGCGAAAAATTTGAGCTTGATTGATAAATTGCGCGGAGAGCAGGATCTCGCCCCGTCGCATTTCGCCGATTCGATCGAGTTCTTCAATATCGCCCAGCGTGTAGGTGATCGAAACGGGTGCCGGCGCCGGCGGTTCCTGATAGCCGCATTCGGCGATGTACTCCTCTCCTCTGAGGCGAATATCGAACGACCTCAACCCCCTTCGATCGAGATCCTGGCCGATACAGCGGAGCGCCGTGGCATAGTTGATGTAGGCCATGGTAGAGAATTCCGGTCGACGCACTTCAAACACTTAGCGAAATTTTATAACGCTAATGGTACGGTTACTGGGTCAAAAAATCAACACAAATAACGGAGCCGAGGCGAATGCCACTTGTGAGGAAACGACCGCGCTGAGCAAGTTCGGTCGTTTTGAGGGGATCGAAGAAATTATTCGGCTAGTCCGGAATGGCAGGCAATGGGTCCATGACGCCGATCATGCTGTCGCGCGTCACCAGCTTGGCGAGATCCATCTCGCTCCACCCTTCCGTGCCTCGGGGCCGAAGCGGCAAGACGATGTACCGGATATCTGCGGTACTGTCGTGAACCCGCACTTCGACATCATCCGGCAGTTCCAAACCGAATTCCCGCATGACGCCGCGCGGATCGGCGACCGCGCGCTGACGATAATTAAAGCTCTTGTACCAATCGGGCGGACGACCCAGGATCGGACGCGGGTAGCATGAACACAGGGTGCACACGACCATGTGCCGAACTTTTTCGGTATTCTCGAGAACGACAAATTCATTGATCGCGGTCGCATCGATTCCCATTTCGGCGCAAGCCGCTTTGGGATCGGCGATGAAGCGTCGTTTAAAGGCCGGGTCTACCCAAGCCCGCGACACCAGCTTGGCTCCATTCGCCGGAGATCTCGCCTCCTGGTATTCGACTTGGCACTGGATGTCTTTTTCGGTGATCACGCCTTTTTCGAGTAGAAGATCGCGAATCGCGTAAATTCTTTTGGCGTAATAGCTGAGTTCGTGCTTCGGATGTTCATGTCCGTGGTCGTCGCTCATAACCAACTCCCTAAAGCATCGGTTCTAACCAATGATCGTAAATGTCGACCAAAACTTTGTCGCCAGCGTGCGGCGATTTTCCGAATACGTCTGGGTGACGAAAAGCGACCAGGTAAAGCGTCCTTTTGGGCAGGCCGTCGCGACCAAAAGCGAGCGACTCCGGATTGAGAAAATCACCGTAAACGCGTTCGATCCGACCGGTTTTGCCGCGAATATACCACGGCGTGCGCAGGTGCCCAGGCCGGTCCTCGAATTTGACTTTGACCCGATCACCCGCTTTGAACTTGCCGGTCGGCTCGTTCACGGCCGGCCCCACTTAGTATCGAACTCGGCCAGCTTGCGGTCGATCTCTTGTTTTTCAAGGATTTTTTTCTCGATCAGAATGGCTTCGATACTGGCGATCCACCGCTCATAGTACGACATGTCGCGATAAGCAGCGGAGTCCATTTCTTCGCGGGCGCGGCGCATCTCGTCGGTTCGCTTAACTCCTTTGGCTCCCAGAGCTTGATTGATCGCATCCGCGAGAATCTCCCAATCTGAAAGCTCATGCTGGCTTTGATCGATTGGCCCGGCGCCCGGGAGACCGCCGACATCATGATGTCCACGGGGCATAAACTGATACCTCCTTCGCCTCAATCCTTGAGGCGATTGGCGAGCGCGCGATGCTCTTCCCTCATGCCCGCCGGCAAATGGTCACCGAAGGTATCGAAGAAGTCGCTTTGGCTCTTGAGATTGTTTCTCCACGCCTGGCGGTCGACGCTGACGAGCTGATTGAGATCCGCCTGGGCTATTTCCAATCCTTCACCGGTCAAACTTGCCGCCCGCGGTATGTAGCCGATCGGCGTCTCATCGGCCTGGCCGCCGCCCTTGGAGCGCTCAATCACCCAGCGCAACACGCGCAGGTTCTCGCCGAACCCCGGCCACAGAAAACGGCCGCGCTCGTTGCGCTGGAACCAATTGACACGGAAAATTTTCGGCGGGTTGGTCACCTGCTTGGCCATCGAGAGCCAATGGCCCCAGTAGTCACCCATGTTGTAGCCGCAAAACGGCAGCATGGCCATCGGATCGCGCCGGACGACGCCCACCGTACCGGTAGCCGCGGCGGTGGTCTCGGACGCCAACGTTGCTCCCAAGAACGTGCCATGCTGCCAGTTGAACGATTGATAGACGAGCGGAATTAATTTTTGCCGGCGCGCGCCGAAAAGAATCGCGCTGATCGGCACGCCCTCTGGATTTTCCCACTCCGATGAATAAGTCGGACTTTGTTTAATCGAGACCGTAAACCGAGCATTGGGATGTGCCGCAGGGTGGCCGCCTTCAGGATCCCACGGCTTGCCGCGCCAGTCCTGCGCATTATCGGGCACAGGATCGTCGTGACCTTCCCACCAGACTGTCCCGTCGTCGCGCAATGCCACGTTGGTGAAGATTGTGTCGTTCTTTACCGTCGCCACGCCGTTGGGGTTGGTGTTCGATCCGGTTCCCGGGGCGACACCAAAAAAACCCGCTTCCGGGTTAATCGCCCAGAGCCGGCCGTCGGCGCCGACACGCAGCCAGGAGATGTCATCGCCAATGGTGTGGATCTTCCAGCCCTTCATACTCGCCGGCGGGACCAGCATCGCCATGTTGGTCTTGCCGCACGCGCTCGGAAACGCGCCGCAGATATAGGTAATTTCGCCATCGGGATTTTCGACGCCGACGATCAGCATATGCTCAGCGAGCCATCCTTCTTTTTGGCCGAGCTTGCTCGCGATCCGAAGCGCCAGACACTTTTTAGCAAGGAGCGCGTTGCCGCCGTAACCGGAGCCAACGCTCCAGATCGTGTTGTCTTGAGGATAATGACAAATAAAGCGGCGCTCCATGTCGAGGTCAGCTTTGGAATGAAGACAGCGGGTAAAGTCGTCGCTGTCGCCAAGATGATTGAGAGCCATCTTGCCCATGCGCGTCATCAGGCGCATACTGAGCACGACATAAACGCTGTCGGTGACTTGGACGCCGACCTTGCTAAAGCGCGAACCCTCGGGCCCCATCAGAAACGGAATCACGTATAGCGTCCGTCCGCGCATTGAGCCCGCGAAGATTTTCCCGAGCTTGTCGTAAGATTCAGCCGGCGCCATCCAGTTATTGTTGGGGCCTGCTTCCTCGTGTTGATCGGTGCAGACGAAAGTGAGGTTTTCGGTTCGCGCCACGTCGTTGAGCGCGCTACGATGCAGATAGCATCCGGGAAGTGCCTTCTGATTAAGCGGTATGAGATCGCCACTGTGCACTGCGAGCCGAGTCAGGCGTTCCTTTTCCTGCTCTGACCCGTCACACCAAAAGATCTCGTCCGGCTGGCACATCGCGGCCACGTCCTTGACCCATTTTTGAATATGCGGATTCGCCGGAATCGTAGCTGTTGACTGGCTCATGCCTCGCCGGTGTTCCTTTCCCTCACCTTTCGAGTCTCGTCCTCATCGCGAAAACACCCCATAATATTGGTTTTAAACCGCGCTCGTCGCGCGTCTGTACAGGCCCATACGACTCAATTCTAACGTATCCGATGACTCGCGGCGATGTCAATCACTGGGCGTGGAATACGCGATAGAGACGCCAGCGGCCCGCCAGCGGCTCTTCTGTCCATTTCGCAAGCGCCGCCAACTCGCCGCGCGGATCGAGAATCCCGATCATAGGATCGCAGGCTCGCGGTTGGCCAATTTGCGCCAATAATTCCTGCTGGCCTAAACGCAGACGGGATAATAACCGGCTTTGCCAGGTCACGGCGGGTAAGTGAATGAGGGCGTCGCGCAGGGAGACCAGCGGTATCGCGCCATTGGCGCAACGCTCCTCGAGATCTCTTAGACTGACCGCTTTTTCGACGCTCAGATGATCGCAAGCAATGCGGCGGAGCTTCCTTAAGTGAGCGCCGCAACCAAGCTCCTTGCCGATATCGAATGCCAATGTGCGGACGTAGGTTCCGCGCGAGCATGTCGTTTCGAATTCGAGCGCGTTATCGCCTCCGCTTGTGATGCGAAGACTGTGGATCCGGATCCGGCGTGGCTCCCGGGGGACTTCCTTGCCCTGACGCGCCAGTCGGTAGAGACGAACCCCGTCGCGTTTTAGCGCCGAAAACATCGGGGGCAACTGTTGCAACTCGCCGGTAAATTTTTGCTCCAAATGACGCAACTCTGCTTCGCCGAGCGGCGGCACCGGCCGTTCCATCAGCACTTTCCCAGTCACATCCTGGGTATCGGTTTCGCTTCCGAGGGCGATCGCGCCGCGATAGCTTTTTACACCGCCGAGAAAAATGTCGGCAATCTTGGTTCCCTCGTTGACGCCGATCAAAAGCAGCCCCGAAGCGAATGGATCGAGCGTGCCAAGATGGCCGACTTTTTTTGCCTGCAAAAGTTTTTTGACCTGGTGTACGACCTGGGCCGACGACGGGCCCTCGGGTTTGTCGACGAGCAAAATGCCGCTTCGGGTCATGACCATAAAATCCCGGCTTTTGTTGGATGATCGCAGATCCGTCGGGGACGGAACTATTCCTTGATTTTATTGAGCAGAGCGTCGATGCGACCGGCTTCGTCTTCGCGATCGTCGTAGATGAAATCGAGCTGCGGAACGAAGCGCAGATTCAGCTTCTTGCCCGCCTTCGAGCGAATGAATCCGCTGGCGCTCTTAAGCCCGGCTGTGACTTCATTTCTATGCCCGGCGTTCCCGAGCACATTGAAATAGATCTTGGCGTGTCTGAGATCCTTGCTCACTTTGACGGCGGTTAAATTCAGCCATTGAAGACGCGGATCGTGGATCTCGCGGCGCAACAACTCGGCGATCACTTCGAGCAGCAAATCTCCGACGCGCTGTGACCGTTGATACTCCATAATCCTCATGACCCTGCCTCGCTCGCGCTGATGGAAAGCGGGCGAGAGCAGCTTTTAGCAATGAAAACATTCCACCTCCGCATCACCCAGTTGGGCCAGACCCTGCGCTTCGACAAAATCGACGATCTTTCGCAACGTCGCCTCAACCACCGGCTGATGCGTTCCCGCAAAGGCAAATCCCAAAACCGCGCTTTGCCACAGCTCTTGATCGCCGCACTCGGTGACCGAGACATTGAAGTGATTGCCAACCCGCGCCTGCAGGCTCTTTAACACACGGCGCTTGCCCTTCAGTGAATGGTTTTCCGGAATCAGCAATTGAAGCTTGAGAATTCCCACGACCATGGGAACGGACAATCGCGATCTACAGCCGTCGGATTAGGCGCCGCTCAGGCGTTGCGCTTCGCGTCCGGCCGGCGCCGGATTGATTCGCCGCACGACCGGAATACGCTCGTAAGCCTCGATGACATCGCCCTGCTTGATGTCCTGAAATCCTTCGAGCGAAAGTCCGCATTCGTAGCCGGCGCCGACTTCACGCACGTCGTCTTTGAAGCGCTTGAGACTGGCCAGCTTGCCTTCGAACACGACGACTTGATCGCGCAACAAGCGCACCTGGTTGGCACGGGTAATTTTCCCTTCGCTGACATAGCAACCGGCGATCGTACCGACACCGGCGATGTTGAAGGTTTGCCGAATCTCCACGCGCGCTTGAGTTTGTTCGCGGAACGTCGGTTCCAACATGCCTTCCATGGCGGCGCGCACATCGGCCACCGCCTCATAGATGATCGTGTAAAGACGCACGTCGACGCCCTCTCGGGCGGCCAAGGCTGCGCCTTTCGATTCCGGCCGCACGTTGAAACCGATGACAATCGCATTCGAGGCCGTCGCCAGCAAGATATCGCTTTCGGTAATGCCGCCGACCGAGCCGTGAATGACCTTGAGCTTGACTTCATCCGTCGACATCCGGCTAAGCGCTTCGGTCAATGCCTCCACGGAGCCTTGCACGTCGGCCTTGAGCACGACACGAAGTTCTTTCACGTCGCCGGTTTTGATTTGATCGTAAAGCTCTTCCAATGACACCTTACTCGATTTAACCAGCTCGGTTTCTCGCTGTTTGCTCTGGCGATATTCCGCCACCTGGCGCGCTTTCGATTCGTCGGCGACCGCGACAAACGAATCGCCCGCTTGCGGCACGCCTTGCAGGCCGAGAATCTCGACCGGAAACGACGGCGGCGCCGTGTCGACTTTGCGGCCTCGGTCATCGATCATCGCCCGCACTTTGCCGTGATAGACGCCGCACACAAAGGCGTCACCGACGCGCAGCGTACCTTCCTGCACCAGGACGGTGGCCACCGGGCCACGACCGCGATCCAACTTTGCTTCGACGATGGTCCCGCGAGCGAGTTTTTCCGGATTCGCTTTGAGCTCCAAAATGTCGGCTTGCAACAGCAACATTTCCAAAAGATGCGGCACCCCCTCATGGGTCTTTGCCGACACCGGCGCAAACACGCTGTCGCCGCCCCAATCCTCGGCAACCAAACCGTACTCGGAGAGTCCGCGCTTGACCTTTTCCATGTTGGCATCCGGCCGGTCGATTTTATTGACCGCGACAATAATCGGTACTTCGGCGGCACGAGCGTGGTTAATCGCTTCGACCGTCTGCGGCATCACGCCGTCATCCGCGGCAACCACCAGGACGACGATGTCGGTCACTTTCGCGCCACGCGCTCGCATCGCAGTGAAGGCCTCATGGCCCGGCGTATCGAGGAAAGTGACGCTGCGCCCGTCGACTTGGACGTGGTAGGCGCCGATATGCTGGGTAATGCCGCCGTGCTCTTGCGCGGTCACGTTGGTGCTGCGAATCGCGTCCAACAGCGAAGTCTTGCCATGATCGACGTGACCCATGATGGTGACCACCGGCGAGCGCGGCAACAAGGCCGTCTCCTGATCTTCGACTTGGTGTTCGAGCTCCAGCGCGCTGTCGACATCGAAGGCGACGTTTTCCACCTGGTGATCGAATTCGGAGGCAATCAACGTCGCGGTGTCGGCATCGAGCACCTGGTTGATGGTGGCCATCATTCCCATGGCCATCAGCTTCTTGATGACCTCGCCCGCTTTCACGCCCATTTCGCGCGACAGATCGCCGACCGTGATCACTTCGGAAATCCGCACAACGCGTTTGCTCGCCCTTGGAATAGTGATTTCAGTTCTTCGAACTTCTTTCCCGGGGAGGACTCGCTTCTTTCGAGGAATGCGCCCGCCGCGCAATTCCTTTTCTCTGGTTTCGAGCACGTCTTGCTTTTTGACGACGCGCTTCTTATGCCGCCCGGCTTTCGGCTTATCATCGCCGACCGGAGCGACTGTGCCGGCCCCCCGATCAATTTCTCCGGTTCGAGCTCCCGGCGCTGCGGCACCACTCGGCGCCGGCTTGCGCATGACGGGAGTCGGCGCAGGTTCGACGCGCATCGTTTGCTTCAAATCAATGCGGCCGAGAATTCGCGCGCCACGCGGCGCGTCCTGCGATCTTTCCGCGGTCTTTGACCCGAGCTCGAGCTCCTTCTCTGCCTGGCTTGGCGCAGCCTCGGCCTGGAGCGGCGCGGTCTCGAAAGGCGCAGGTTCGCCTTCTTCGGAAGTCTCCGGTTCGATCGGTTCTTGAGGAGCTTCGATTTCCGGTGCGAATTCAAAGGGGAGCTCTTCGGCGGGAGCCACAGGAGCAACGGTTTCGAAAGCCGGCCGGGATGATTCATTCTCGGGCGTTTTGGCGACCTCCGTAGCGGCCGGCGGTTCCATCGGCGCCACTTCGGTGCGGCTAGTACGGCGCCTGATGACGTTGGCACGTACGCGCCGCTCGACGATCGTTTCGCGCGATCCCGCGCCGCCGTCCCCTACTTCTTCGCTCTTGACCACGCGATCGGCAACCACCTTTTCTTCACCGACGTGGACTTGAGGCCGTTCCTGAGCGGCTAAAGCCCCGCGCACTCGCGCGACCTCGTCGTCTTCGAGCGCACTCTGCGCTTTTCGCCCCCTCATCCCCAGTCTATCGAGCTGAACGATAAGCTCCTTCGTTTCGATTCCCAATTCTTTGGCTAATAGATGGACTCTGGTCTTACCCATCTCTGCTTACTCCCAATCTCGATCCAGAAGTTCTTTGACTAACCGTTCCTTCATCGGCCGAGTGATCTCTATGTGAAATGTCCGGTACTGGCTTTTTCGTCTCGAGAACGCACGCCAACAGTCAGGGCTGCGGTGTAAATAACCGCCGCGGCCCGTTTTTTCATCGACAATCAAGCGGCCCTCTGCCGTCAGGCTGAGGCGGATCAGATGATCTTGGTCCTCCCGCTCGCCGCAGCCCATGCAAGTTCGCTGGGGCCGATGGCCTTTTTTAGGCACCCCTACTCGGCTGGCGACTCTTGCTCCGGCGGCGCTTCCGAGGCTGCGGCGGCCGCGGCAGCGGCAGCCGCACTTGCCGCTTCTTCGGCTTCTCGAGCTCGCTTCTCGGCAACGTACTGTTTGGCGGAATGATGCAGCGCCTCCGCCTTCTCTTTGCTGATGCCCTCGACGTCGAGAATTTCCTCCAGCTCGCTGTCAGCGACATCTTCCGCCGACTTGAATCCCGACTGATAGAGCAGTTCCGTGGCAAAGTCGCCGATCCCCGGAATCGAGCTAATCGATTGGCGCGCCCGGCGAGTTTCTTCTTCCGCCTCGGCCTCGCTGCGCACGTCGATCCGCCAACCGGTGAGCCGAGAAGCTAACCGCACATTCTGCCCCTTCTTGCCGATCGCCAGCGAAAGCTGATCGTCGGGCACGATGACTTCCATGGTGTGATCGTCGTCGTCGATAATAATCTTCGACACCTTGGAGGGTGCCAGCGCCCGGCAAACATATTCCGCCTGGTCGGGAATCCAGTGCACAATATCGATCTTTTCACCGCGTAATTCTTGCACGACGGATTGCACGCGAGTGCCCTTCATACCCACGCAGGCGCCGACCGGATCGACATCGGGATCGTTGGAGACCACCGCGATTTTCGCCCGTCCGCCGGGCTCGCGCGCCGCCCCTTTGACTTCGACGATGCCCTCGTAAATCTCCGGAACTTCCTGGGCAAAGAGTTGGATCAGCATGCCTGGATGGGTACGCGACAAAACGATTTGCGGACCACGGCTGGTAATTTCGACACTGACAATATAGGCCCGGATACGGTCCCCCTGGCGGTATCGTTCGCGCGGCACCTGTTCCTTCTCCGGTAAAATTGCATCAGTGCGGCCGAGATTGACGATGATGTTACGCTTTTCGAAGCGCTGCACGATGCCGTTTACAAGTTGGCCCTCGCGCCCTTTAAACTCGTTGAAAATGATTTCGCGCTCGGCGTCGCGCAATCGTTGTACAATATTCTGTTTGGCTGCCTGCGCCGCAATGCGGCCGAACAGGCTCGAATCGAGCTTACAAAGCAATTCATCGCCCACCTGCGCGTCAGGGTCGAGCGTCTCCCTGGCTTCGTCCAAGGTAATCTCGGTGGCTTGGTCTTGAACCGTGTCGACCACGGTCTTAGCCTCGAACAACTCAACCTCGCCGATCTCCGGGTTGAACTGCGCCTCGATTTTGCGCTGGTGACCGAATTTCTTCTTGGCCGCCGAGATCATGGCGTTCTCCAAGGCGCTAATGAGAATCGTTTTATCGATTCCCTTTTCCTTGCTGACCTGTTCGATGACTCTATTTAGATCCTGCTGCATATTCGGCACTCCAGTCGTGCTCGTAATTCGACTTTTCAATCACCGCGAACGGAATTTCAACACGCCTGCCATCTTGATCCAGCGCGATTCTATCATTCATGACATCCAACAGCCGGCCCAAAAACGACCTGCGCCCCTGCACCAAATCTCGTGTGCGCACGCGCACCATCTTACCGACAAACCGCTTAAAGTGCTCCGGCACTTTGAGGGGCCGGTTGATGCCGGGGGAGGAAACCTCCAATGTGTAAGCGCCGTCTACGACATCGTGTTCGTCCAGGAGCGCGCTCAAATCCCGGCTCACCCGGCTGAGATCCTCCATGTTCGGGCCGCCGTCTTTGTCCAAATACAACCGCAACACCCGGCCGCCGCGGCTGCCTTCGCGCCGGAGCTCGATGTCGATGACTTGCAATCCCTGCGTTTCCGCCAAAGGCGCGGCGAGTTGCCAAATGCGGGCGACGGTCGCATCCATGCTTGCGGCCCTAGAAACAAAAAAAGCGGGCACAGCCCACTTTGAGTGCTGACTCCTAAAGTGTAAGAAAATTGATACCATAGAGAACCTCGCCAATGCAAGGCCCGGGCAAATGCGCGGCGTTGCACGCCCGCCGGTATTTGCTATCATTCGACTCTCGATTTCGGCCTGACAATGAAAGCCTCGAATTCCGTGAAACGGCGCGCGCCCACGCAAATTTCGTGGGAGCAAATACTCGCCAATCTTGACGACGGCGTTGTCGTACTCGATGCCGCCGGCAAGGTGATTTTTTTCAACGAAGCGTCCGAAGTTTTGACCGACATCTCATCGGCGGCGGCGACGGAACAACCTCTCGAACAAATTTTCAAGCGTGAACCCTGGCTAGTCGACCTGGTCAAGCGAACTCATCCGCCGCGACAGAAGCGCGCCCGAGGCGAGGGCGATTTTATCAGCCGTTGGGGCAGAAAAATTCCCGTAAGCATCACCGTCTCACCCCTGCAAGATCGTCATGGTCAGTTCGTCGGCACAATCCTGCTGCTGCGCGACATCAAACGGCGCAAGGAGCTCGAAGAAGATCTCAAGCGCGCCGACCGGCTGGTCTTGATGGGCACGTTCGGCGCGGGCTTAGCCCACGAAGTACGCAATCCGCTCGGCGGCATTAAAGGCGCCGCGCAACTGCTACGTCGCTCCGCCGAGGGCAATGATTCGGTGCGCGAGTTCACGGACATCATGATTCGCGAGGTCGACCGGGTCAATCAGCTCATCGAGCAGCTCCTCGACCTGTCACGCCCGGCGCAGCTCAACCTCGCCCCCGTGAACATTCACCAAATATTGGAAGATGTGTTAATGCTCGAATGCCAAACGATTGGCGACAAAGAACTCTACGTGAAAAAATGTTTCGATCCAAGCTTGCCTCCAATTCGCGGCGACCGCGCCCAGCTCACACAGGTATTTCTCAATCTCGTCAAGAACGCGTTCCAAGCGATGGACTCGGGTGCGCTCGTCGTGACCACGCGAGTGGAGACCGATTATCACATTCGGGAGCACGGGACGGCACCCAACCGTTTCATCTGGGTCGACCTTGCGGATCAGGGCCTCGGTATCTGCGAAGCCGATCTGCCGCATATTTTCTCGCCATTTTTCACGACCAAAAACAACGGTACCGGACTTGGACTGGCGACTTGCTATCGCATCATCAAGGAACATGGCGGCACGATTCGAGTCGAAAGTTCGGAGGGGAAAGGGAGTACCTTTAAAGTTTCACTGGTGGTAGCCGATTAGCATGGATCAAGGAAAAATTCTCATTACCGAAGACGAAGAATCGCTGCGATTTGTCTTACAGAAAGCTTTGGAAACCGAAGGCTACTGGGTTCAGATCGCGGCGAACGGCGCGAGCGCGCGGCGGCTGATCAATGAGAGCCACTTCGATGTTTCGCTGATGGACATCAAGCTTCCCGATGCCGATGGATTGGAACTGCTCAAGGAGCTCAAGGAAAACGGCGTCGACACCGCGATGATTCTGATGACCGCGCAAAACACCATGCGCAACGCCATCGGCGCCATGAAGAACGGCGCCTTCGACTACATCACTAAGCCTTTCGATCTCGACGAAGTTCTCGTGCTGGTGAAGCGTGCCCTAGACAGCCGAAAGCTCACCCGGGACTTCCGCGAGCTCAAGGAGGAAGTGAAAAAGCGCTTCGAGCCCGGCGTCAACATCATCGGCACCAGCTTGAACATGCAGGCCGTCTACAAGATCATCGGCCAGGTCGTCGACACGTCGGCAACCATCCTGATCCTGGGTGAAAGCGGCACAGGCAAGGAGTTGGTTGCCAAAACGATCCACTACAACTCGCCGCGCTGGAACCAACCTTTCGTGGCCATCAATTGCGCCGCCATCCCGCGCGACTTGTTGGAAAGCGAGCTGTTCGGTCATGAGAAGGGCGCCTTCACCGGCGCCTTGGATCGACGCTTGGGCAAATTCGAGCTGGCCGAAGGCGGCACGATGTTTTTCGACGAAGTCGGCGATATCCCGCTGGACTTGCAAACCAAGCTGCTGCGCGTGCTGCAGGATCACGAATACAGCCGGGTGGGTGGTCGCGAAATCTTGAAAGCTGACGTGCGCATCCTAGCGGCCACCAATCAAGATTTAGAAAAGGCCGTTAGAGAAAAACGCTTTCGCGAAGACCTCTATTTTCGCCTCAAAGTCATCCCGATGTATCTCCCGCCGCTGCGCGAACGGCGCGGTGATATTCCGTTGCTGATCGGTTACTTCATCGATAAGATCAACCGCGAGATGGGCTTGCGAGTCTCCGGCGTTTCGCCGGAGGCGCAAAAACTTCTCGAAGAGCATACTTGGCCCGGCAACGTGCGCGAGCTGGAGAACACTTTGATTCGCGCCGCCGTCCTGTCCTCCGGCCCGATCTTGTTTCCCAAAGATTTCACCTTGCAGAGCAAACCGGCAGTTACGACCCTGGAAGTCGATCAGCTTTCCCTCGAAGAAATCATCCGCCATAAGCTGGTGGATTATTTTCGCCGCACCGAAGGCGTCGATGTCGATAATCTTTATTCGCTGGTTATCGAGAGGGTCGAGCGTCCGCTGATTGAGCTTACCCTCAAAAAAACCAAAGGCAATCAAATCCGCGCTGCCCAGATACTTGGTATCAATCGCAACACGTTACGCAAAAAAATCACCGACCTGCGCATCGAGGTCAGGAAAGAGCCTCCCTGAGAAAACATGGCGCTGTGCGATATTCCGTATCTCTACGCCATCCTCGACCCGGAGCAGATCGCTGGCCGGAATGCCGGCGATGTGCTGGATGATCTATTGAAAGCGGGCGCCAAATTTCTCCAACTCCGAGTCAAATCGCTCGCCGCCAGCGATTTTTTCGACCTGGCGCGCCGCGCCCGCGCAGCGACCCGATCTTATGGTTGCAAGCTCATCGTTAACGATCGCGTCGATATCGCAATGGCGTGCAACGCCGATGGCGTGCATCTCGGCCAGGATGACCTGCCGCTCGCCGTTGGACGAAAACTTGTCGGCGACAAAATCATCGGCATCTCGACTCATGATCTCGCTCAAGCGATCGAAGCGGAAAGAAACGGCGCCGACTATATCGGCTTCGGTCCGATGTTCGGCACATCGACTAAAGAGACCGGTTACGAGGCGCGCGGCCTTGATAGGCTCCGGGAAGTTCACCCTCGAGTAAAGCTGCCGATCGTGGCCATCGGCGGCATCACCGAAAACAATGTGTTGCAAGTTTGGCAAGCCGGGGCGAGCTCGGCGGCAATCATCAGCGACATCCTGCGCGCCGAGGACATCCCCGCCAAGGTCGCAAGAATTTTACGTCAAGCGCCTGCCGACCCGCAGCGTTAACTCTTTGAAAAAGACCATCGATGCAGAGCTTCGATTTTCCCCTCCATCTGAAAATCGTTACTTCGAAGACTATGTTCCCGGTCTGGTGCAGGAATTCGGTTCCGTTACCGTCGATGAAGATGAAGTCCTTGAGTTCGGCAAGCGCTATGTGCCTTTGCCCTACCACATCGATAAAGAAGCAGCCAAGAGCAGCATTTACG
>JAICHC010000003.1 GCA_025922795.1 Candidatus Binatia bacterium
ATAATGATGCAAGAAGCAGAAAATTTTTGACCGACGCCGTGTCAATCGAAAACGTTACGTTCCGCTAAAATACCCGGAAATACCAATCGGCGTTTGGTATGCGATTTGCGGATATCCACGGTAACTTCTCGAACTGACGGTGGGCGATTCAATGAATTCATGGCAAGAACAAGTTCTTGACTCCATCAACCATCGAGGATGCGGCATTCGCGCGGCATCTTATGCGCTCGGACCGCAGGCCTGGCTGCCCGAAGCCTGTATGTGGCTGGAGACCGAGTCCGGATTGCGCAGGTTGTGGGTCCGTAGTTTCGCTCACTGCTTTGATGCCGAAAAGCTGACGTTCCCAAACAAATTGGACGCCGACAATTGGGCGCTCAGCGCGGCGAGGATGATCATCGATCGCGCACTGGAACAATTTGCGTCCAAAGCCGCTCCTGATGAGCGCGTCCCGGCGAAATCATTCACCGCTGCATGGAAAGTGGCGCGCCATGCCGTGCTCGCGCTTTTGCGACTCAAGAACCTCCGTTCATCTCGCTAGTTTCTGGCGTTCTCCTCTTTTTGATCTCATCGCGGCGAACCTCCCGAAGCTGCCGCCGTGCGGGTTGACGGCTTTCTGGTCGGATTCCGTCACTCCCGCCGGGTTATAGCGGAGCCCGCGCCACTGAAAGGGATTTGTCGAACCGATCGGGCCTGATAGTTTTAAAACAATCTGACCGCCGGTTCCGATGATAAGCACCTCACCCTGGGGAATAGTTGACTTCGGCGAGTTCATCCAGTTCGGCTTGACAGACTTCAGCGCCGTTTGTAAGGAACTATAGACGCTTATACCGCGCTATGCACGGAGGGGCTTATGGACCTGCAGGATTTGAGTCACTGGATGAAGGAACGAAACCTGAAAGGCCACTGGGAGCATTCGGAGTGGTCGCAGACCGTGAAGCCTTATTTGTGGAAGGGCAAGGATATTTTTCAGGCGCTCAATTGGGCCGGCGATCTAATCACCACCGGCGAAGCAGGCCGCCGAACCATCCAGATGCGAAATCCGGGACTTGCCGCCGGTATGACCAACACGGTGCATATCTCGGTGCAGTTGGTCAAGCCCGGTGAAATCGCCGCAGCGCATCGGCATACCGCGGCGGCGATCCGTTTCATCGTCCAGGGCACCCCCAATGCTTACACAATCGTCGAAGGCGAGCGCTTCCCGATGTTGGAAGGCGATTTTATTACCACGCCAAACTGGACCTGGCACGATCATTTCAACAATTCGAGCGAGCCGGTCATGTGGCTCGACGGTTTGGATGTTCGTCTCGTGACTCATTTCGGCGCGATGATCCAGGAAAATTTTGCCAAACCTCAACAGCCGGTCGAGAAGCCCGAAGATTTTTCAACGAAGGTTTTTGGTCACGCGCGGCCGACGTGGATCAAGAAAACCTTCGAGGTGCCACCGTATCGCTATCCGTGGGAAGAGACCTACGCAACACTGCAAGCGCTTAAACAAAGCGCCGGCGATTGCTTCGACGGCGTGTTGCTCGAATATTCGAATCCTCATACCGGCGGTCCGACCTTGCCGACTTTTTCCTGCCGAGTCCAGCTGCTCCGGCCCAAGGAGAAAACCCAAACTCACCGCCACACCAGCACCACGGTTTACTATGCGTTCCGCGGCAGGGGCATGACCAAAGTGTCGGCCAATGAATTCAATTGGGACAAGAGCGATATTTTCGTCGTCCCGTCCTGGCAATGGCACTCGCACGAAAACACGGCCAGCGAAGACGCGATTCTGTTTTCAATTACTGATCAGCCGGCCAGCGAGGCGTTGGGATTGTACCGGGAAGAGGTGGAAAGCTTATAGCCAGGCGCTTTGAGGATCGAAGATCGAGGATAGATCCTCCATTATCGATCACCAACGAATCATCTGAGGGCGGCGTTTTCTCCGGCCAAGATACCCGTTACGACGGCTTGCATTAAACCGCCGGTGTAGCCGCCGCGATAGCCGCCCATGAGACCGCCGATGGCGTCGCCGGCGGCGTAGAGGCCGGCGATCGGTTGCTCGTCTTCATTCAAAACTTCAGCGCGCCCGTTGATTAAAACACCGCCCATGGTGAACGTGATACCGGGGATCACCCTCAAGCCATAGTAGGGCGGGCGCAGCGGTCTGGGTTTGCCGGTTCGGGGGATCCTTAACGAACTTGCATCCTTTGACGCGGCCGCGCGATTGTAATCTTGGATCGTCCCCGCTAAACGCCCGGAATCGACACCGATTGCATTTGCCAGGCCTTTGATCTCCGGGTCAGAGAAAATCTCACCCTCGTTGTCCATCAGCCAGGGATTGGGCGCCGGAGTTTTGACCGATTTCGCAAATACATCATCTCTGGCGGCCTCCCAGGATTCCTGATCGAAGATTAGCGTGGCGCCGGTCGGGTGCTCGGCGCGCGCCAGCTCGTTGGCGACGGCGACATCGCCGCGGCCTTCGTCGACAAAACGTTCGCCCTTGCGATCGACAAGAATTCCCTCATCGACAAAAGAGTCGAGTCTCGGGTAAGGCCAGAAACGGTCATCGACCAGAGCTTTGCGCGAGATCAGATGGCCGTAGAAGTAATTCAAGTTGACCGCCTTGGCGCCGACTTCGAGCGCCATGCGCAAGCCGTCGCCAGTGCACTGCTTCGAGCCGCGCAGCTTGCACTGATCGGCGCATGGCCCGACGTATTGCCGCAGCATGCCCTTGTTGGCGCTAAAGCCGCCGGTCGATAAAATCGTCGCTCGGCTGTGCAGCTCGATTTCCGCCCCATCTTTTTTGGCCGACACGCCGCAAGCTCGGCCGTTTTCAAACAATAATTTTCGACCTTCCATGCCGTTCAAGTAAGTCCCGCCGAGTGTCAGGAAGCGCTCTTTGAGCTTGGCAAGCGCGCGCGTACCGACGTCTTTCTTGTACACCGGTGCAAGCGATACTTGGCCGGACTGATCGAGCCAGATTCTGCCGGGCTCGCTCTCCGTGACTTTGACGGCGCTGCTGATGAGCCAGTCCACCGCCCGGCCGCAACTTTCCGACCAAGCTTTACCCAGGTCCGGATACGCCACCCCTTCCGACATGACGAACTGATACAGTTCGGTCGGATCCGCTCTGGGGCTCTTGCCGCCGGCGCGCAGGCTTCCGGAGGCCATGAGTACATTGCCATCGCCCAGCGCACCGGGGCTCTTATCGATCAAGACGACCCTTGCGCTTTTTTCCGAGGCGCGCACGGCGGCGGTGAAGCCGGCCAGGCCGGCACCGACGACGAGAACGTCAGAAGATATCATCTCCATCATTTTTCCGTGTCTGTCATCTTGAGGCGGTGGGGAAAAGATCTGAGTTTGCGCGCTTAACGCTCAGCGTTCAGCGCAGTGAGTCACCGCCAAATGCTCAAACCGATTCCTCGATTGTAATAGCGTCGATCTGCTTGCTTCACGGTTCGGGTCATTGTGTCACTGCAGCTTGTATCCCGACTCCTTCGCCACATCCGTCGTCGCCGTTAGCGGCAAACATGCCCCATTCCTTGGCCGCCAGAAGCGGCAACGCGGTGATAGTAAAACCGGCGTTGGAAATTCTTAACTTGTTCCCGCGCTCTTGGGCGCCGAGGGAATGCGCCATCACAAAGATCACGGCAATCGCCGTGATCGCCGCTCGCACTGAACGACCCTGAGTCATCGAGGTCATCAATTGTGACTCCTTTTTTTTCTGCGTTGACGCAAGCGATGCCAGGTTTTTACTTACGATAAATTAGTGTTGCTTGACAACCTATTCTTTCCTTGAAACTATCGCGCAGAGTTTTTGCCTCGAGGAGTACGTTAAATGAAAGCGGTGCCAGTTCAGGACTCGTCGACAAGCCCGGAAATTGATCCCATTACACTCGAAGTGATTCGTCACGGCATCGTTTCCATTTGCGATCAGATCGACGCCAACATGACGCGCACCGCGTTCAGCCCGTATATTTACGAGTACAAAGATTACGCCGTCGGATTCGTCGGCTCCGAGGGCGAGTTGCTGGCGCAATCGACCGGCGGCATGCCGGTGTTCGTCGCCGATTCGGTCGGCATGGCGGTGAATGACGGTCTGAAGGTATATGGGCGCGAGCATCTGCACAAAGGCGACGTCATTGTTTGCAATCACGCCGCGGTGCAGGGACAGCATCTCAACAACACGGTCATGTACACCCCGGTGTACGCCGGTTCCAAGGGCGATGATCTGATCGGGTTTTTCGCCGTCAACTGCCACTGGATCGACATCGGCGGCTCGGCCATCGGTTCGGTTTCCTATTCGTCCACCGATATTTTCATGGAAGGATTGCAGCTGCGCTCGATCAAGCTCTGGTCCAAGGGCGAGCCGATCGAGGAAGTCTATCGCATCATCGAGAACAACACGCGCTTTCCGCTCGAACTGCTCGGTGACATCGAGGCGCAGCTCGGCGGCTGCCTGCTCGGCCGCGATCTGACGCAAGCCATGGCCGACAAATACGGCACGGCGGTTTTTCTCGGCGCGCTCGACATCATCCTCGATCAATGTGAAGCCGCGACACGGGAGAAGATTTGGGCGATACCCGACGGTGTTTATCAACACGAAGCGTTTCTTGATAACGACGGTGTGCGCGATGAAAAAATTCCCATCAAAGTCAAAGTCATTGTCGCCGGTGACGAAATGACCGTCGATTTCTCCGAAATGTCGGATCAAGTCAAAGGCTGCATCAACTCGGGCTACTACGGCGGCGGGCGAACCTGCGTGCGCGTAGCCTTCAAGTATCTGATCGCCAATGACGAGCCGGCAAACGAGGGAACTTTCCGGCCGGTGAAGATGATCCTGCCGCAAGGTAAATTGCTCAGCGCCGAGGCGACGGCTGCGATGGGGCTTTACAGCATTCCTTTTCCGACCGTCATCGATTGCATCATTAAAGCGCTGGAGCCGGCGTTGCCCGAGCGCGTCACCGGGGCTCACTTCGGGACCTTTTCTTCGCTGAGCTTCGCCGGCAAACGCTTGGATACCGGCGCGCTGTTCAAAGCCAACGACAGCGGCCATGGCGGTTGGGGCGCGTGCGCGACCCATGACGGCGCCGGCCCGTTTCGCACCATGGCGCATGGCGACACCAGACTCATTCCGATCGAGCTGCAGGAATCCATGTATCCGTTTCGTGTCGAAGAGTTCAGATTGCGTCAAGACTCCGGCGGCGCTGGCAAATGGCGCGGCGGTCTAGGGTTCGACAAACAGTATATCTTGCTCGCTCCGTGCGAACTGTGGGCGAACTTCGACCGCATCGGTTGCCCGCCGTGGGGCGTGCAAGGCGCCAAGCGCGGGAAGTCGGGGCAAGTGCTGATCTACAAAAACAGCAATCCAGAGCCTGAGCTGCTTTACAAAACCGAGAATCGCCAGCTCCAGGCCGGCGATCGTGTGCGTATGTCCACCGGCGGTGGCGGCGGCTACGGCAATCCGCGCGAGCGCCCGGTCGAATTGGTGGAGCGCGACGTGATTCGCGGCTTCATTTCGCCGGAAAGCGCGCGCACCGATTACGGCGTCATCATCGACGCAAACGGCAACGCCCGCCGCCTATAGTCTAAATCGTTTCAAGTTCCTAGTTTCTGGTTTCTAGTTGGATCGGAAGCGAAAACTAGAACCTAGAAACTAGAGACCAGAAACTGGAGTGTTGATGTCCTACGCCATTGCCGTCGACATCGGCGGCACGTTTACTGATTTAGTCGCCTTCGACCACGAAACCGAGAAAGTCATTTACGCGAAAAGTCCGACGACTTACGAGAATCTCGTCGACGGTATTCTCGACTGTTTCAACAAAGCGAAGATCAAGCCCGCCGGCGCGTCCCTGGTGAACCATGGCACGACCCTGGTGATCAACTCCCTGATTCAGCGCAAGGGGGCCAAGACCGCGTTGGTGACGAGCAAGGGCTTTCGCGACATTCTGGAAATCGCCCGCGGCAACCGGCCCGATCCGTTCGATCTGCACTATCAACGCGACGAGCCTTTGATTCCGCGCGAGCTGCGCCTCGAAGTCGCCGAAAGAACCGGCAGCAAAGGCGAAGTCATCACGCCTCTGGATACCACGGCGCTGGAAACGCTTGCCGGGAAGATCAAACAACTGGGCGTCGAGTCCGTGGCGATTTTTTTCATGAATTCCTACATCAATCCGGCGCACGAAGAAGCCGCCGCAAAAAATCTGAAAGAATTATTACCAGACGTTTACATCACCTTCAGCACTGATCTCGCGCGCGAGTGGTATGAATATGAGCGCTGTTCGACCGTTGCCGCCAACGCTTACGTCGGCCCGCAGGTGAGCACTTACATCCGGCGGTTGGACAACGATCTCAAACGCCAAGGTTTCGGCGGCGCGCTTTTGATGATGGGCTCCAACGGCGGCTTGCTCTCCGCCGAGCGCACTTGCCGGCAACCCATCGGACTGGTCGAGTCCGGTCCCATTGGCGGCTGCATCGGCGCCGCGGCGTATGCTGAAAAATTGGGATTCAAGAACGTCGTCGCGTTCGACATGGGCGGCACCACGGCAAAGTGCGCGCTGGTCGAGAACGGCCGCTTCTCAGTCAACTCCGTCTACTACGCCAACGGCTATGTCAAAGGTTTTCCGATCAAGTCGGCGGTCATCGACGTCGTCGAAGTGGGCTCGGGCGGCGGTTCCATCGCGTGGCTCGACTCCCAGAGACGACTTCACGTCGGGCCGCAAAGCGCCGGCTCGACGCCGGGCCCGGTGTGCTATGGCCGCGGCGGCGAAGAGCCGACGGTAACCGACGCGAACTTGGTTCTTGGAAGGCTCAATCCGGCGAACTTTCTCGGCGGCGAAATGGAGCTCGAAGTGCGGGCGGCGCAACAGGCCGTGGCGCGAAGAATCGCTACGCCGCTCGGCTATGCGGGCGACGGCGGAATGATTCAGATCGCTGACGGGATTGTCTCTATTGCGACCATCATCATGGCCGGCGCGATCCGGAAAATTTCCGTCGAGCATGGGCTCGACCCGCGCGATTTTGTTCTGTTCAGCTATGGCGGCGGCGGACCTCTCCATTGTTGCGCGCTGGCCCATGAACTTAACATTCCAACGATGGTCATTCCGCCTGAGCCGGGAAATTTTTCGGCCATGGGCATGCTCTTGGCCGATGCACGGCTTGACACCTCGGAGACTTTCGTCGGGGCCTTAAACGAACAAACGATCTCCGCGATGGCGGAGATTTTTGCCGCTTTGGAGAAGAATGCTGCGGTCGCACTGTCGGCGGAGTTCGCCAGTCGCGACATGTTTTTCGAACATCATGCCGAGATGCGTTACCGCGGTCAGCGGCACAATATCAAGGTGCCGGTTTCTGGTCTCAAAGGCGCTGAGCAGATTCGCACTGCTTTTGAGTGCGACTACAAGCGCCGCTACGGTCATGCCGATGCGAAAGCGCCGGCGGAATTCCAAGCGCTGCATCTGTCCGCTTTCGCGCGTTTGAAAAAACCGGAGATCGCGCGCTTGCCGCGCGCCGCGGCAAAACCGCAGCCGGTGCAGACGCGGCACATTTATATCGACAACGCAGGTGGTTGGCTGGACGCACAAATTCTTAACCGAGATGCCTTAGAACCGGGGTTTAGCGGCACGGGTCCGGCGGTGATCGAAGAGTATGGTTCGACGACGCTCGTTTGGCCCGGCGATCGTTTCACCATCGGAGACTTGCATGAGATTCGGATTCAGTGCGGTGGCGCTTAGTGGCGTTCAAGGTTCGAGCTTCAAAGGTTCAAGATGTCAGCGAGAGTGATTCGCAGGTGCTAGGATATGTGCACCGGCGCATCTAAATAGCGAGCCGCTTCGACCGCGTCGAGCGCCGGCGCAAACAGAAAACCCTGCCCGAGGTCGCAGCCGAGCTCCTTCAGAATGCTTAACTGATCGGTGCGTTCTATCCCTTCGGCGACGACTTGCATACCCAGGATTTGCGCCATCGCGACGATCGTGCGGACGATCTCAAACGGCCGCTTCCTGCCGCGGTCGTTGGTGAACTTGAGTCGCAGCCTGCGTACGAACGAACGGTCGATTTTCAAAACGTCGATGGGGAACCGGTGCAGGTAGTTGAGCGATGAAAATCCTTTGCCGAAATCATCGAGGCAAAGCTTGATATGGCGCTTCTTCAGCAGTGCCAACGTTTCTGCCGCGGAGCGGGTATTCTCGACAATTGCGCTTTCCGTGATTTCGATTCGAAGATGCCGAGGATCTAAGCCGGTTTCGCTGAGCACGTCGTCGAGCTCACCGATCAATTTGCCATGGGAGAGCTGTTTGCTGGAGACGTTCAGGCTGATGAAAGATTCATCAGCCAACCGATAGTGATTGCGCCAGTCGCGCATCTGTTTGCAAGCTTGGCGAAAAACTCTGCTGCTCAGCGGGACGATGAGTCCGCTTTCTTCTGCGACAGGAATAAACTGGGTGGGGGAAATCGCGCCTCGGCCATGGTGCTGCCAGCGCGCCAGAGCCTCAAAGCCGGCGATTTTGCCGGTTGCTAGCGAGACGATGGGCTGGTAGTGGACGTCGATTTGGTTTCGTTCAATCGCCCGTTTCAGGTCGATTTCCAAATTCATCCGTTCCAAGGCCCGGAGGTGCATCTTGCGATCGAACATCTCATAACCCGAACGCCGGGCTTTGGCTTGATACATGGCCATATCGGCATCGCGTAGCAAATTCTCAGCCTGTTTTTCGCCCGATAGGCTCAATGCGATACCGATGCTCGCGCTGACTGATACTTCGTTATCGTCCAGGGTCAACGGTTCGGCAAGTCGTTTAAGGAGACGTTCGGCGACGCGTACGGCGTCCTCCGGACCCCGTATCTGTTCGAGTAAGATCGCAAATTCATCACCACCGAGGCGTGCCAGGGTATCTTCCTCGCGCGTGCATTCCAGAAGGCGCTGGGCCATCTCAATGAGCACTTGATCCCCGGCTAGGTGACCGAGACTGTCGTTGATGACCTTGAATCGATCCAAATCGAGGCAAAGCAGAGCGAACGGATGATGACCATGCCGTTTGGACACGGTATCGAGGCGAAGCAGGTTATCAAGAAAAAGGGTGCGATTGGGTAGACCTGTCAAGCGGTCGTGAAACGCCGTGCGTTTGAGCTCCGACTCGATACGCTTGCGCTCGGTGACGTCGACAACGGTCACCAACAATTCTTTTCCGGGCGGCGCATCAATTGGGTCTAAAGTGATCTCGATCGGGAACTCGGCGCCGTCTTTACGCAAGCCGTAAAACTCGCTGGCGATATTTCCGATCCCAGGGTTCGGACTGGCAAAAAATTTCTTGCGCTGTGCGGCATGGCGTAAACGGAACCTTTCGGGCAGCAACAGGTCAATGGACCCGCCCAGGAGCTCATTTCGTTGGTACTGAAACTGTTGTTTGATCTGCGCATTCACCACTCTGATCGTGCCGTTTTGATCGATGATCAGTATCCCATGGGGCGCTGCTTCTATGGCGACTTGAAGCTGCGCTTGCGCGGCTGCGCGGTCGTTGGTGACCGCTTGCAAAGCATTGCTCAACCTGGCGATTTCAGCCATTGCTTGGCGCACCTGGATTTCTAGTTCATCGTGCGCCCGCTGGCGAGCGCCGCCGATCTCCATATCCACCGTTAATTCCCCCGGAACATGGCTCTCACTGGCCGCTGAAAGAGAAGTCTAGGGTGGGGCTCAATGCCTCGGTACAATTCACACCTGTCCTGTAGTGCCGGAGTCATGGAATTGCCAATGACCCTAATACTCCTGTACTCCAACAACCCATTTCATCTCCTCGTCGGCAGCCCGCAAATCAAAGTTTTTCAGCATCCGTAGGAACACTGGTCAATTTTGTTCTCCGAAGGAAGCCGCTTGTGGATCTCGCCGGAGAACGTTTGGAGCGATTCATGAATTCCAGGGATATCTTGGGATCGTGTGTCAAGCGGATTGGATTGTGACCACGATACCCTACGAGTAACCAATCCAAAGTAGCAACCGAGGTGCCAGATAAAGATGGTTGGGCACTCGGTGTATTCACCCAAAAAAAAGGGCTGCGTAACCACGCAGCCCTTTGGCAAGCACGATTTTTTCGGCTGAGCTAATTTTTTCCTTCCGCCCGGCGGATCGCTTGCCACAGTTTTGGCGCCGTATAAGGCATGTCGATGTGATCGATACCGAGCGGCGCAAGCGCGTCCATCAGAGCGTTGGCCACCGACGGTGGCGCACCGTTGGTGCCGCATTCACCGACGCCTTTCACGCCGAGCGGATTGAAAGGATTGGGTGTTATCGTTTCACCCAAGACCATCGGCGGCATGTCTCCGGCGCGCATGATGGCGTAATTCATAAGCGTGCCGGTTTGCACCTGGCCGTCCTCTCCGTAAAGCATTTGTTCACGGGTCGCTTCGCCCAAGCCCTGGGCCACGCCTCCGTGAATTTGCCCCTCGACGATCATCGGATTGATGACCACACCGCAGTCGTCAACCAGCACCAGCTTCTCGATCGTCAGCTTGCCGGTGTCGCGGTCGACGCTGACCAGAGCGACGTGAGTACCGAATCCCCAGGCTTCGCGTTTGGGATCGAAGAAAGCGGTTTCTTGCAAACCGATTTCCATTCCCTTCGGCAGTCGTCCGCTGTAGGCAGCCGTCGCGATCTGGCGCCAACTGATTTTCCGGTCGGGAACTCCCTTCACGGCGAAACCGCCATCGGTCTGCATCATGTCTTCCGGCGCGGCTTCGACGAGATAGGCGGCGATTCGTTTGCCTTTTTCAATCACTCGCTCGGCCGCGACGGCAAGCGCGCCGCCGCCGACCACAGCGCTGCGGCTGCCGAACGTGCCCGTGCCTTGTGGGCTCACGTGGGTGTCGCCGTGGAGAATGGTCACGTGGTCCATCGTCGTCTTCATCAATTCGGCGGCGATTTGCGCCCACGAGGTTTCATGTCCCTGGCCATGGGAGCTCGAGCCGGTCATTACGGTGATTTCACCCGTGCGCTCGACGCGCACGGTGCCGCTCTCGAACCCCGCGCCGCCGCTTGGTTCAACGAAGGTTGAAAAGCCGACGCCGACCAGTTCGCCGCGCTTGCGGCGCTCGTCGCGCTCGCGCAGCATTTTTTCATAGTCGGACATTTTGAGGGCTTCGCGCAGCGGCTTTTCAAAATCGCCCGAATCGTACTCGACTCCGGTACCGGTCGTGTACGGGAACTGCTCCGGTTGAATGAAATTCTTTCGGCGAAGTTCCAAACGATCCATGTTGAGAACTGCGGCGGCCTTGTCGAGCAGCCGCTCGATGTTCAACACCGATTCAGGCCGGCCGGCGCCGCGATACGGACCGGTCGGACAGGTGTTGGTGAACACTGCGATGATCTCGACGCGGCAGTCTTGGATCTGATAGCTGCCGCAAGCCATGCCGAGCATGCGCTGCGGCGGCCCGGCCGTGCTCGAGTGCAGATACGCGCCCAGGTTGGCGATCACTTTGACCTTCAAGCCGAGAATTCTGCCGTCTCTTCTGAGCGCCATCTCGGAGGTCATCGCCTGGTCGCGGCCCTGGATGGTCGTGATGAAGTCTTCGCTACGCGTCGCGACCCACTTGATCGGTTTGCGCATCTTAAGAGCGAGATAGCAGGTGAGGACATCTTCGCGGTAAACCGGTCCTTTGCTGCCGAACCCGCCGCCCACATCCGGCGCGATCAGATGTATCCTATTTTCGGGAAAGCCGAGCACGTTCGCGATTTCGGCGCGGGCCCGATGGGGTCCCTGAGTGGAAAGCCAGACGGTCAAAGCTTTGCCGAACGGATCGGGATTGGCGAGGACGCCGCGCGGTTCCATGGCCAAGGCGACTTGGCGTGGGCTCGCGATGTGCATGGAGAATACATGATCGGCCGCGGCAAAAGCTTTATCGACGTCGCCGCCGTTTTTTGTCAGCGTATAACAAATGTTGCTGTCGATCTCTTCACGCGCAAGCGGCGCTCCCGGTTTGATGGCCTCTTCGGCCTTCGACACCGACGGTAATGCTTGATACTCGACTTCGATGGCATTGGCGGCGTCCTGCGCCTGGGCGCGCGTGCGCGCAACCACCGCGGCGACCGGCACTCCGGCGCAGTGCACGGCTCCGCGCGCCAGGATCGGATGCGGCGGAATCTTCATGTTCGGCAACATTTGCGACGACGTGAGATTTAATTTTTCGCTGAGGTCGTTGCCTGTCACCACGGCTTCAACGCCGGGCATGGATTTGGCCTTGCTAAAATCGATCGACAGAATCTTCGCATGTGGGTAGGGGCTGCGCTGGAAGGCGAGATAGAGCATGCCCGGCAGATTAATGTCGTCAACGTAGCAACCCCTGCCTGTAATCAGCGGCGGGTCTTCGACTCGTTTGATGGATGCTCCGATGAGGCCGTTGGCTGAATATTCGTTTGTCATGGGCTACACCTTTAAAATCGTGATCGTCTTCATACTCGTGGACGAGATTTCATTTTTTCGACGCCAGTCGCGATCACGAGCACGGTTTCTAGTTTCACGCTCTTGCGATCGCCGCTTCAATCGCTTTGCGCGCGTAAATCGTCGCCACGTGGCGCTTGTAGTCCGCGCTGGCGTAGGCATCGTCGTCCGGATCGGATCCATCGGCCGCCTTGGCCGCCGCCGCGGCGATTAACTGCGGCGTGAGCGGTTTGCCTTGCAACTCGATCTCGGTCGCACTGGCGCGGACGGGGCCGCTGCCGAGGCCCCCGATGGCGATGCGCGCCGCAGCGCAGGTGCCCGATGCTTGACGGGATATCAGCACGCCGGCGCTGACGACCACGTAGCCCGACGCCGGATGCGGCAGTTTCGCGTACGCCGTGCCAGTTCCATTTGCGGGGATTGGCACCCGAATTTCTGTCAGGATTTCATTCGCGGTCATCGCCGTGGTGAAAAAATCGATAAAGAAGTCATCCGCGCCGAGCACGCGGCGGCCGTTTGAGGACTGGGCGACGAACGATGCATTGAGTGCGGTTAAAATGACCGGCAGGTCGGCTGCCGGATCGGCGTGAGCCACGCTGCCGCCGATCGTGCCGCGATTGCGCACTTGCATGTCGCCGATGACGGAGGCGGCGTCCGCTAAACCGGGCATATGTTTGCGCACCAGATCCGACGCGGCGACATCGGCATGAACGGTGAGCGCGCCGATAATAAGATGGCCGTCGTCCACGCGGATACCGCTGAGTCCGCGCACGGTGCCAAGGTCGATGAGCATGCGCGGCGACGCTAAACGCAATTTCATCGCTGGAATCAAACTATGGCCGCCGGCGAGCAGTTTTCCTTCCTCGCCGTGTTTGGCCACGAGCTGCAAGGCTTCTTCGACCGACCGCGCCGCGATATAGCCGAAACTAGCAGGAAACATGAGCACCTCGATTCTGTGTAAGGAGTGAGGAGTGAGGAGTAAGGGGTGAGCCAGGAGAAATGTCTAAGGCTGATTTTGTCGCCATGGTTTAACTCTTCCTCATCTTTTCGGACGCCCACTTGATGGATTCAACGATGTTAACGTAACCGGTGCAGCGGCACAGATTTCCCTCGAGCGCGTGTTTGATCTCATCGTCGCTCGGGTTGGGCTGGCTCTCCAACAAATGCACCGCAGTCATGATCATTCCCGGCGTGCAGTAACCGCATTGAAGGCCATGCTTCTCATGAAAGCCTTGCTGCACCGGATGGAAATGATCGCCGTTTGCCAGTCCTTCGATCGTTCTGACTTGAGCACCATTGGCCTGTACGGCGAGAACGGTGCAGGACTTCACGGCGCGGCCGTTGAGGTGCACCGTGCAGGCACCGCACTGGCTGGTGTCGCAGCCGACATGGGTTCCGGTGAGCCCCAGGCTATCGCGTAGAAAAAAAACCAGGAGTGTGCGCGGTTCGACGACGGCGTCGTGCTTTACGCCATTGACGGTCACACTGATCGGCACTGCCGCGTATTCGGCCTCAGCAGTCATACTTAACAATCCTCCGCTCGTATTGCTTGAATTGATCTCGGGCGAGAATATCGCGAGACCGTTCGTCCCCGAATCCACGTCGATATCGGGAGACACTAATGGGCTTCTTACACCTGATTAGTGGCGGTCTCAAGACTTGGCGCGAGGGCATGCTTAAAATCAATCATGTCTTGACACCCCGAGGTGGTCTCGGTAACACCGTCGAAGAGCTCCCCGGACTCGAGGAGGAGTAGAATATGGACATCAAGGCTCTAGTCGACCCCGAAGGGGGTCTCCTGGACCGGCGCATCTTCGCCGATCGCGAGATTTACGAGCTCGAGCGCGAGCGCGTTTTCGCGCGCTGCTGGCTCTACCTCGGCCACGAGTGCGAGATTCCCCGGCCCGGTGATTTTGTCACGCGCTACATGGGCGAAGAGCCGGTGATTCTCTGCCGCGATCTGAATGGCAGGCTGCGCGCTCATTTGAATATATGCCGCCACCGCGGCAATCGCGTGTGCCGCGCTGATCGGGGCAACACCAAGCTCTTTACCTGCTCCTATCACGGCTGGGCGTATACCAGCGACGGCAAGCTGGCGCTTGTACCCATGCTCGATGCCTTTGATGGCATGGACAGGGAAAAGTGGGGTTTAATTCCTGTGGCGCAGATCGACAGCTACAAGGGATTAGTTTTTGCGACTTTCGATCCCCAAGCGCCTCCGTTGCGCGAATACTTGGGTGACATGGCCTGGTATCTCGATATTCTGCTTGACCGGCGCGAAGGGGGCACCGAAGTGAGCGGTCCGCATCGCTGGGTGCTCGAGGCCAACTGGAAAACCGCGGCGGAAAACTTCGGCGGCGACGGTTACCATATTACTTCCACGCATGGTTCGGCGCGTGAACTCGGCGTCGATACCACCACGAGCCAGACGAGACAATGGAACAAAGGCTGCCAGATCGCCTGCGCTAACGGCCATATTCTGGTCTCCTGGATCACCCCGCCCGATGGCGGCCCGTGGTTTGCCCAACCGGACGATCAATTGGTGGATTACATGAAGGAGCACGCGGGGGAGATCGAAGCTCGGCTCGGCGCGGTGCGCGCGCGGCAAATCTCGCCTTCCGCCGGCACGGTGTTCCCGAATCTTTCGGTTCATTGGCTCACGCGCACGATTCGCGTTTGGCAGCCGCGCGGTCCCGACAGAATTGAGATCTGGAGCTGGGCGATTGTCGACCAGGCGGCCTCGCCGAAGATCAAAGACGTCATGCGCTTCGTATCGCAATATCGTTTTAGCCCGACCGGCGTGTTCGAGCAGGACGACATGGATAATTGGATACAAGTGACCGGCGCGGCAAAGAGTCTGATCGGCCGCCGCCATCCCGCCAACTATCAGATGCGCGGCAATGAGTCCCCGGTCGACGTCGACTTACCCGGTCAGGTGAAGAGCCGCTTTAGCGACAACAATCAATTGAGCATGTACATGCACTGGGCAGAGATGCTCCAAGGTAAAAGCTGGAGCGAAATCATGGGCCGCCGACATGGATAGCGACCTGCGTTTTAGTATCGAAGATTTTTTTTATCTGGAAGCGGAACTGCTAGACGATCGCAGGCTGCGCGAGTGGCTCGATCTGCTCACCGACGACATCCGTTACTGGATGCCGATTCGCCACAACACTTTGGACCGGCCCGACGAATTGACCGAAGAATTATCAAAGCCGGGCGAGGGCTATTATTTTGACGACGATAAAAAGAGCCTGACGATCCGAGTCGAGCGGGTTTATGCAACAAATGCCTGGGCCGAGATGCCGCCGTCGCGCACGCGCCATTTGATTTCCAATATTCGTATCAAAAACGACGACGGCGTCGAAATCGGGGTTCATTCCAATTTTATAGTGTACCGCACTCGGCTGGAAACCGATCAGGATATGTTTGTCGGAACGCGCAAGGACGTCGTACGCCGGGTCGACGGCGGTTTTAAAATCGCCAAGCGGACCATCATCTTGGATCAGGCGGTTTTGGCCGCCAAAAATCTCAGTGTGTTTCTATAAACCGCCTGACCACCCGCGTGGTTCTTCAGCGGACTGCTGGCGATCGCCATCGAAAAACTGAGACGATTCCTCATTCCGAGGGCGCGATGAACCGAGAGCTAGCGCTTTTCGTTCGATTGCAGCGCGTCCAATGCCTGCTGCACCAATTTACGGCGCAGGTCCTTTTCTTCGATGGGCGGCAGCTTGGCATCGCCGGTCACGTGCACGATACCAGTTCCCAAAACGACGCGGTTGGAGCCGACCATTTTAGCGATCGGCAAGGCGGAGGTGATCTGAACGACGGGGATGCCGGCCTTCTCCAATTCGGTCGTGATCGCAGCACCGCTGCGAGTACTGGTTCCTCACGTGGACGTGAGTATGACCGCATCGACGCCCTCCTGTTTGACCTTTTTCACCATTTCGCGGCCCAGGCGGCGAGTGTTTGACAGTGGATTGGAGCGGCCGCAGGTAGAGAGAAATTCGTCGTGGAGTTTGCCGATGACGCCATTTTTCTCCATTTCGCGCAGGGCATCGAGCGGCACCAATCGGTCGGGATCTTCCTCGACAAATCTGGTGTCGTAGCCGCCGTGGGAAACTTCGTAATCTTCGGCCCGCAAGTCGTCGCGACCTTCGATGTTGTAAGAGCCCCAGCGGGTTGCGGCGGTACCCTCGATTCGGTCCGGATTGCCTTTAGGAACCAGGCCGCCGTCGGTAATCAGCATGACTTTCGCTTTCGACATGTCCTTGACCGCGGGAGGGATTGGTACCGGCACGAAGGCAGTCGGCGGCATCTCGGACTCGAAAGGCTCGCCCCGCATCTTCGCCAGCAGCATATCGACGAGCCGGGTCGCTGCGGTTTTCTCAACTAATTGATCGCTCAGCCAGCCGCGGCGAAAATAACCTTCCTCGGCCGGCACGCCGATCGCATCGCCGACAATGAGTTTGCGGCCGAGCTTCGCCATTTTTTCCAAGACCTCGCGCATTTTTACCGTGCTGGACCCGGAGTCGATGATGTATAACGCGTCGCGATGAAGGTCGACACCGGGATTTCCCTCGCTCATGGCCGCGACTGCGGGAATGCCGAGCTCGGATTGTACGGCGCGGCAGAGGGCGCCGGCAGCCATGCCGTAACGGCCGGCCTCGAAGCATGGGCCCGCGACAAAAAGATCCACCTTCTTCGCGCGGAGCTTTTCCAGGACTGCTGCGGTGAGGTCCGTGTGGTTTTCGACCGCATAGTTGTCGCCGCAGATAAAAGTGAAAACTACTTGGACGTCGGCGCCGAGCAACGATTCAAATAACTTCCCCGGTCCGACTGCGCCGTCGCGAATGGTCAAACCCTTGCCGGCGTACTCCTCCGCCCCGATGCCGCCGAAAAACTGATTGAGATAATGTGCGATGCGCATGCTGAACTCCTCGGGGATGCGTGAGGCAACAGACGTGTTGCCGGATGCCGATTGTCTGCCTAATAAACCATCGCTCGTATTCTCGACGCGCCTTGTTGATTGGTTACGCCGACGATGTTATTGGCGTCGATCGTGATCGGACCGGCGAGCAATTTTTCAAAGTCCGCCGTGGCGGCGATGACTCGCTCGACTTTGGGCAATTCCCATTGCATGCCGTTGCCGCCGTTGTAGACAATGGCGTTGACTTCCGGAACATTGAAGAGCAGCGCCGACTCCACCCGCCGGTCTCTGGACACGTCCGATACCATGACGGCCGTGCGTATTTCCATCGTTTCCAGCAGGCGGGCGGTTTCCGCAAGGTCGGCGTGGGGTAAGCCGCCGCCGTATTTGGACATCACCGCGCCATCCGCGTTCAAGTTCCATTTGACAAGATTCGCGGCCGCCCGGCAGTGGCGTTCGCGGTCTAAATTATCCGCGCCGGCGATGGTGGCGATCGTGCCGACGAAATTTATTTCACGGGCGTGATGTCTGCGGTAAAGATCGAGAATGATCGGATGATTCTGATAAAAATAAGTTTCCGTGCCGCCAAACCACGAATGAAGTGACGGAACAACGGCGCCGTCAAGCCATTCGTCGGGATGGAGCATGACCGGCAGCATGCCGTCGGTGTTGGCGCCGTAGAGTATCGGTTCATCTACGCCCGGTTTCCGCTGCCGTGAAAAAATCTGACCGACGTAAGCGATGCGCGGCAAACCTTCGCGTCCGCCTTGTGCCGGACCCACCGGATCGAACCGGTGGAGCGATTGAGACGGTTGAGTCATGGCGCTCTGAGCAAGCGCAACCGCGACTCGAATGCCGGCAACACGATAAGCTCTCTCGATGGCCTGGCGCGACAGTCCCGGTTGGGTGTGTGGAATCACCAGCAGGTGGCGGAGCAAAGCGTAGTCGCTCGCCGAAGCCGGCGCGCCGCTCATCTCGAGAAACCGCCCCGTTGCGCTTCTCGTCAGATCGGGTGAAATCTCCGCGAGCACTGATACCGCCGCGCCGGTCAGAACATGGGTCGTACCGAGCCCCGCAGTAGTTGGCGTACCCAAAATTCCGGGAAAATTCGCTCCTGAGCCAGGCGCTTTGGCTCTAGGCTCGATCACATCAAAGATCGGGCCTGCGCGACAGCGCTCCCCAGGATGGACGATCTCGAAATCGACGCTGCTGATGGATGGGTCGGCAAGCACGAGGCGGCGCAATTCGGTGGCATCGACGGTCAGTGTTGTTCCTGCGAGATGCGCGCTCTCGCCGAATTTGAGCTCCTCGATTGGATGATTCGCTAAAGCTAGTTGCACGTGTTCTCTTTCACGAAACTATTCAGGACGCGCTCGTGAGTCGCCAAACGATCTTATTCCCCGCCGGAGAAACTTGTCAACGCGTGATGCGTGGGTTGCATGCCGGTGATTGTTGGCATCGAACCGTTGTGATCATCCAAAGGTGTGTTTATCTGCCGCGGCAAACGATGATATTAATGATGGAGCATTCCGAGCTGG
>JAICHC010000004.1 GCA_025922795.1 Candidatus Binatia bacterium
TTTACATAGCGCGCCGGGCAATCCTTTGCCCGAAGGCACCAGGAGTGAGCATGAGTAACCGGTTATTTTGGTTCCGTCGATTCGTCGCTGCGCTGGGGGTTTTTTTCGTCCTGCCGAGCGGCAGTCACGGCGCGGATTCGGCTTTCAACTGGAAAGTGCTGGAGGATGAAGCGGTTTCGCTGCTGAGCCGCTACCTCCAAATCGATACGACCAATCCGCCAGGTAACGAAATCAAGGCAGCCCAATATTTTAAAGAAATTTTCGATCGCGAAGGCATCGAAGCTAGGATCATCGAATCGGCGCCGGGCAGAGGCAACATCTATGCGAGACTGCGCGGCGACGGCTCGAAGAAAGGCGTGCTGCTGCTCAACCACATGGACGTTGTCCCTGCCGACGCAAAACTGTGGCAGGAGCCGCCGTTCGGCGGCGTGATCAAAGACGGGGTGATCTGGGGGCGCGGCGCGATCGACAACAAGGGCGGTGGCATCATGGCTCTCACGACGCTGCTCGCGCTCAAGCGCCAAAACGCCCAGCTCAAAGGCGATGTGATTTTTCTCGGCACCGCCGACGAGGAGGCTGGTGGCGTGTTCGGGGCCGGTTACTGTCTCGAAAAGCATCCAAACCTTTTCAAAGATGTCGGTGTCGTGTTGAACGAAGGCGGCGGCATTCGCCTCGCCGAAGATGGCCGCGCACATCTATACAGCATCGGCGTGGCGGAAAAAGTTCCGCTCTGGTTGAAGCTAACGGCGCCCGGCACGCCGGGTCACGCCGCTTCGCCGGGAGGCGATCAAGCGGTGCTGAAGCTCATTGCCGCCCTTAGCCGGATCGCAAGCTATCAGAGCCCGATTAGAGTTGTCCCGGAGGTGCAGAAGTTTTATGCCGACAGCGCGGTGTCCGCGCCGCCAGCTCGACGCGCGCAGTACCTGGATCTGCGTAAAGCGTTGCAGGATCCCGGGTTCGCCGCCGAGTTTCTCAAAGACCGCAGCAACAACGCCCGCGTGCGCAATACGATTTCCATCACGGGCATAAAAGGCTCCGATAAGATCAACGTGATTCCCGCTGAAGCTTCGGCCGAAATCGACGTGCGGTTGCTGCCCGGCGAAGAGCCCGAGGCTTTTATCAATGAGATCCGCCGCACGGTCGCTGACGATTCGATCAAGATTGAAATTTTACTCTCTCGCGCCGCCGCGGTTTCACCGGTGAGTTCGGATGCGCTGAAAGTGATCGAGCAATATGCTCAAGCCAACGATCCCGGAACGCCGATATTGTTTCCGGTGGGAAACGGCTTCACCGACTGCCACTTTTTTCGCACCCAAGGTATCCCCTGTTTAGGGTTCCTCCCCAGGCGCAGCCGCCCGAGCGAAACAGGTAGGGTCCACGGCATCAATGAACGAGTTTCAGTCGAGAGTCTAAAGTCCGACATCCGCGCGATGTATGAAATTGTCAGCAAACTGGCTACCGAGTAATCTCGACGGCGTCTTGGGCGCGTTTTCCGCAGCGCCGGACAAGACAGGCATAGCGGGTCTCAACAGCACGGGAGCGGATTTTCGATGAGATTGTACACGTGATCGAAGGTGACTTCGTTGATCCGGGCGAGAATTTTGAACGTCCGCGGCGGCTCGTTTTTGAGAAACACCATGATCGCGGTTTCCACCGGTGGACAGCCGGCTTTTACGCAAGGGACTTCTTTGACGACAATCGGAGCCTCGGGCGGGAAAGTCAAAATCGTTTGCACCCAATAACGGATCTGATCGAGAGTAAACTTCGAGACGTCCTGCTTGCGGCCGAAGGGATCGATTTCCCCAGCCGATGATGCGCCGTTCTCGGTCGTAATGCAGTTCATGAATCCCCGAGTGATCTTCTCTTTATCCAAGTTCCGGCCGATGAAGACCAACCGGTTGAGCCGCTCTTCTTCCTCCGCCCAGGCCCGCCCGGGTCTTCCTTCGAATAAAAGGTGCACGCCCTGAAAAACGAACTGGTCGGGATCCCTGCGCAGGTTTAAAATCCCCTTCATGCGCATGATTTGCTCGCCAAAGGCGGCGAGCAGCTCGCGAAACCATTGGCTCACCTTAAGCCCGTCCAAGTCTCCCGCCATGGTGATCGCGACCGTTTCAATGTCGTCGGTGTGGCTGTGGTGATCGTCGTGTTTCTCCGCTTTCACGTCGATGTCGAGGCTGCGCAGGTCTAAGACCGTGTCGATATCGATGTCGGAATTGCGCGTCTGGCAGATGCGCGCGGCACCGTTCAGGTTGCGAATCTTGTATTCGAGTTCGGGAAGGTCTTCCGGATTGATCAGATCGATCTTGTTGAGCAGCACCATGTCGGCAAAGGCAATCTGCTCCTTAGATTCGGGGGAGGCGCCGAGTTGCTGAAAAATATGCTTGGCGTCGACCACGGTGACCACGCCGTTCAGCTGGAAAGAACTTTTGATGTAATCGTCGCCCAAAAAGGTCTGCACAACCGGGGCGGGATCGGCAAGGCCGGTGGTTTCGATCATTAAAGTGTCGAATTTGTCGCGGTGCTCGAGAAGCTGGAACAAGCTGCGCAACAGGTCGCCGCGCACGGTACAGCAAATGCAGCCGTTGCTCATTTCGACGACCTCCTGATCCGACGAGATCAGCAAATGGTGGTCGATGCCGACTTCGCCGAACTCATTGACGATGACGGCGACGCGGCGGCCGTGGTTCGCGGTTAGAATGCGATTGAGTAAAGTTGTCTTTCCGGCGCCCAAAAATCCGGTGAGAACAGTGACGGGTACTCTATCGTCATGGTTTTCCGCCATGCACTTGAAATCCTTTCGTGATTGTTTTCTAAAGTAACAACGAGCCGGGAACGAGTCAACGTTGATGTTTTCCGACCGTTTCGTTGTCGAGGAGGCGCGTAGCCATGAAGTTGAAAGGGAAAGTGGCTTTTATTACAGGCTTCGGCTCAGGCCTTGGGCAGGCGATCGCCGTCATGTTTGCACGGGAAGGCGCCGCGGTAGCGGGAACTTCTCCGACCGAAGCCAAGGGTCGGGAAACCATGGCGAGAGTGGAAACGCTTGGCGGTAAAGCGTTCTATCGGCCCGGCGATGCCGCCAATCACTCGCAAATGAAGACTTTGATCGACGAGACCGCGCGCCAGTTCGGCGGCATCGATATCGTTGTCAACAGCGGCGGCGTGCGCACCAACGGCAGTATCACCGACATCACCGAAGACGATTGGGACCGCACCCTCGATGTAAATCTCAAAGGAGCGTTTATCGTGTCGCGCCTGGCAATTCCGCACATGATCAAGCGTGGCGGCGGCGTTATTCTTCATATCGCCGCCCGCTCGGGCATGCTCGGTCAATCGGGTCGCGCGGCTTACTGCGCATCCAAGGGCGGCCTGGTGCGGTTGACCGAGGCGATGGCGATGGATCACGCGCCGCAAAAAATTCGCGTCAATTGCATTTGTCCCGGCCCGACGCGCACACCGATGGTCGATACCTCCACACCCGAGAAGCTTGCCCGCTACCAGACCCGAGTGCCGATCGGGCGCATCGGCGAACCGGACGACGTCGCTTACGCGGCGCTTTATCTGGCGTCGGATGAGGCCTCGATGGTGACTGCGGCTATTTTGCCGGTGGACGGCGGCATGCGGCTCACCGGGCCGTAAAAAGCCGGCGGCCATCAGTGGCAGTTTTCAGAACTCAATTATCAAACGCGCAATGAATAAGGATGGAGAGATGCTCGACGTACGGCCAATCGGAATCGAAGATTATGCGGAACGCTGCAGCAAGCCGTTATCCGCTTTGCATGACAAGCTTTGGGTAGAGACCTATGCCAAGACCCATAGTCCCGGCATGATGGTCGGGCCGGTCGAGGCACAATTCCTCAAGATGCTGGCGGTGATGACCGGCGCCCGTCGGATCCTTGAGATCGGCATGTTCACCGGCTACAGCACCTTGGCCTGGGCGGAAGCGCTGCCGAAAGACGGCCGGGTGGTGACCTGTGAAATCAATCCAAAGACGACGGAAATCGCCAAGCGCTATTTCGCCGAGAGCCCGCATGGCGGCAAAATCGAAATCAAGCTGGGTCCCGCGCTCGAAACGCTAAAACTGCTGTACGGGCTGTTCGATCTCTGTTTCATCGACGCCGATAAAGAAAACTACGGCGCCTATTACGACCGCTGCATGGAACTGGTTCGTCCGCGGGGCTTGATCATTCTGGACAATATGTTGCGGGGTGGGCGCGTTCTCGATCCGACCGACACTTCGACGCGCGCCGTCGATGCCCTCAATCAGCGCATCCGCAACGATCCGCGCGTAGAGAATGTTCTTCTGCCGGTGCGCGACGGCATTATGCTGGTGCGCAAGCTTTAGTCGTGTCGGTCGGCTAACTCTCTAACTTTGCCAAACACCGTTCGAGGTCTTTCGGCACTGGCGCCGCCCACTCGTGCGACGTTCGGGCATATTTTAATTTCAAACTCGCCGCATGAAGAAATTGGCGCTTTAGACCATATTTTTTCCGGAAGCGTTTATTGAATCCGAAATCGCCGTGCTGATCATCCAGGACGACCGGGTAGCCGAGCTTGGCAAAGTGGAGACGGATTTGATGCAGGCGTCCGGTTCCGATCGTCACGCGAACGAGGGTGGTTTCTGTGAAGCGCTTTAACACCCGATACTGCGTGAGAGCGCGAACCGGATTGCCTTCTCGGCCCGGCAGGGGAAATTCGATCTTGCCTTCATTCCAAGGAAGTCGGCCGACAATCATGCACAGGTATTCTTTCGTGATGTCGCCGGTCTCGAAGACGTCGGTCAAATCATCGCCGATCTGGGGGCTTTTGGCAACGATCAATAAACCCGTCGTATCCTTATCGAGGCGGTGAACCAACCGCGGTTGGACCGCCGACTCGCGATAACGCGTCTCGAGGAGTCCCAACAGCGACTCTCTTTTGCTGACGGTTTTTCCTTCGTGAATTGCCAAACCGGCCGGTTTGTTGATGACGAGCAGTGCTTCGTCTTCGAAAACAACTTCAAGATTCGGTTCCTTGCGCAGGGTAGTGAACGAATTCTTTTTTTCTTCAAAGGGCAGGTACAGTTGCACGCGATCGCCGGGCTTGACCAGATCCTTCACTTTCGCGCGCCGGCCGTTGATGCGCACGCCGTTCTTGCGAAAGACCTTTCTGACATAACCCATCGGGAACTCTCTTTTAAGAAAGTTCCCGAGTTTTTTGGTGGTTTCGTTTGTCGGGACGACGATTTCGCGCATTTAACCAGTGTGATAGCGATACCAGCCCGGTCGAGTCAAGCACGTATCGGGCCAATATTTGCAATACTTCAAGGATTAAGATAGCTTGCGTCGATGGCGCCAAGGCGTTTAGCCTTGATCGATGCGCCGGTGAGGTTGTCATTGAGCCGTAATGAGCCGGTCGATGTTTTAAGAAAAAAAATCGATCAAATTGATGTCAAAGTCGTTAACCTTTTAAATGATCGGGCTTCCCTGGCGCAAAAGATTGGCCATTTTAAGAGCCGAAACCATCAAGAGGTATACGCCCCGCATCGTGAGAAAGAAGTACTCGATCGCGTCACCGAGTTAAGCCGCGGTCCCCTGCCCGAACAAGCCGTTCGCGCCGTTTTTCGAGAGATCATCTCCGGCTGCCGCTCGCTCGAAGGGCCGCTTAACGTGGCGTTCTTCGGCGCCGAGGCGACCTATACTCATCTGGCGGCGCGGGACAAATTCGGTGCGACCGCGATTTTGCGGCCGACGGCCAGCATCCCTGAGGTCTTCCAGGAAGTCGCTCGAGGGCGCCTTGCCTTCGGCGTGGTGCCAATCGAGAACTCGACTGAAGGGGTGGTCGCGCACACGCTGGACCAACTGGTCGAATCGGATCTGCAAATCATCGCGGAGATTTTTCAGGACATTCACCATAATCTTTTATCCCTCTCCGGCAGAGCCGAGGACGTTCAGCGGGTGATTTCGCATCCGCAGGCGTTGGCTCAATGCCGCGACTGGCTAGCGCGCCATTTCCCGTCAGTACCGGTGGAAGAGGTGGCGAGCATGGCTCATGCGGCGATCCGAGCGGCTGCGGATGGATCGTTGGCCGCGATTTCCAGCGCTATGGCCAAGGAAGTTTACAATCTTCAGACTGTCGCGGCTAATATCGAAGATCAGAGTACCAACATCACGCGATTTCTGGTCATCGGCAAAATGAGCGCGCCGCCGACCGGTGACGATAAGACATCGCTGGTGTTTTCCGTCCAGGACAAGCCCGGCGTCTTGCATCGCATGCTGCAGCCGTTTGCCCGGAGCCGGATCAATCTCAGCAAGATCGAGTCGCGGCCGATCAAGAACAAGCCTTGGGAGTATTTGTTCTTTCTCGACCTGCGCGGCCATCGCGAGCAAAAGGCGGTCAAAAAGGCGATCGCCGGGCTGGAGAAAAACTGTTCGTTCTTGAAAATTATGGGTTCCTATCCGAGCGGCAGATGAAAACAGTCGAGCAAGTTCCGGAATATATTCATTCGTTGATTCCGTACGAGCCAGGGAAACCGATCGAAGAGGTGGAGCGCGAGCACGGCATCGCGAATTCGGTCAAGCTCGCGTCCAACGAAAATCCGCTGGGACCGTCGCCAAAAGCGCTGGCTGCGATCCGCGAGAAAATGGATCAGCTGAATCTTTATCCCGACGGTGACTGTTTCTACCTGAAGCAAGGTTTGTCACATAAGCTCGGCGTGGATCCGGAGATGGTGATCTTTGGCAATGGATCGAATGAGATCATTGAACTTGCCGCCCGAACTTTCATCCGCCCCGGCGATGAAGCGGTCATGGCGGAGCAGGCGTTCGTGGTCTATCAGTTGATCGTTCAGGCCGCCGGCGGCCACAGCCGAACCGTCCCACTTAAAATCTTCACGCACGATCTGCCCGCGCTGGCGGAAGCGGTGTCGCCGCGCACCCGCATGGTATTCTTGGCCAATCCGAACAATCCGACCGGGACAATTTTCCGCCGTGAGGAATGGGAACGCTTCCTCGCCAAAGTCTCGCGCGACGTGCTTTTGATCGTCGATGAGGCTTACTTCGAGTACGTTCGAGACGCCGAGTATCCGGACTCACTGCGCTACCACCGCAAGGATCGCGCGATGATTACGCTGCGGACCTTTTCCAAGCTCTACGGCTTGGCGGGTCTGCGCATCGGTTACGGAATTGGTCCGGCGGCGCTGATCCACCTCATGCAACGAGTACGTCAGCCGTTCAACGTCAATGCACCGGCGCAGTGGGGCGCCTTGGCCGCGTTGGGTGACCACGAGCACGTGGAGCGAAGTCTCGCCGTGAATCGCCAGGGCCTGGAGTACCTGCAGGGCGAGTTTCGCCGGCTCGGCCTGGAGTTCGTACCGAGTCACGCCAATTTCGTGTTGGTGCGCGTCGGCGACGGACAAGAAGTTTTTCAGCAACTCCTCAAGCAGGGGATCATCGTTCGGCCGATGGCCGGCTACCGCTTTCCCGAGCACGTACGAGTGACGGTGGGGACGATGGACGAGAACCGCAAGTTTATCGCCGCGCTGGAGAATGTGATCCGGTCGGTTTGATGGCCATGTTCAGGAATTGACCTATGGCAGTGAGGTTCAAGAAGGTGGTCATGGCTGGTGTCGGGCTGATCTGCGGCTCGCTGGCTTTGGACATGCGCCGGTTAAAGCTGGCCAAGGAAATCATCGGCTACGGCCGCGGCGAGGCGAATCTGCGCCTGGCGAAACGCAAGGGTATCGTCGATGGTTACTTCCTCCGCCCGCAAGAGTTTCCCGAGGGCGTGGATTTGCTGATGATGGGCACGCCCGTGGAAGCGATCGCGCCGCTGACCGAAGCATTTTTACCGCAGATTCAACCGGGCTGTATTGTCAGCGACGTCGGCAGCGTCAAAGCTGAGATTGTTCGCGCCATGGAGCGGCTGTTACCGGAAAACATTTATTTCGTGGCCGGCCATCCGATCGCCGGCGGCGAACAGTGGGGAGCACAGGCGGCGCATCCCGGGCTATTCGTGCGCCATCGCTGTATTCTCACGCCGACCCGAAGAACCGATCGCCGGGCGCTCGGCAAGACCGCGGCGCTCTGGCGCAGAGTCGGCGCTGAAGTCGAAATCATGGCGCCGGATGTGCACGACCGGGTACTCGGCGTCATCAGCCATCTGCCGCATGTTTTGGTTTATGCGCTGGTGAACGCCTTGGAGCACCAGGCGCTAAACGGCGTCGATTTAAAGAAATACTGCGCCGGCGGTTTCAAGGATTTTACTCGTATCGCTTCGAGTCGGCCCGAGCTCTGGCGAGATATTTGTTTGATGAATCGCGACGCGCTGGGGCGCTCGCTTGGTGGTTATATTAAATACTTGCAGCAGCTCGAAGGTTGGATTCGCGACGGCAAGGGCGCTGCCCTGGAAAAGGAATTCGCACGCGCTTATGACATCCGCGCGCGGATTCCATGAGATCGGCCCGATGAAGCGGATCGACCCGATCGATAAACCTTTGCGCGGCACAATCGCAGTGCCAGGTGATAAATCGATCGCGCATCGCGCAGTGATTTTGTCCGCTATCGCACAGGGCCGCAGCCGCATAGTCAATCTCTCCGGCGGCGATGACAACTCGCGCACGGTGCGCGCGTTTCGCCAAATGGGTGCCGAAATCTATCGCGACGGCGCCGCACTTTGCGTGGAAGGCAAGGGATGGCAAGGGCTGCATGAGCCGGCGGCGCCGATCGATTGCGGCAATTCCGGCACGACCCTGCGGCTTTTATCCGGACTCCTGGCCGGCCGGCCTTTTCGAAGCGAGTTGGACGGCGATGCCTCGCTGCGCCGGCGGCCGATGCAGCGGGTGATCGATCCATTGAGCGAAATGGGCGCGCGCATCAGAAGCCGCGGCGGCAACGGTTTGGCGCCCTTGGAAATCGACGGCGGCGGGCTGCGCGGGATTAAATACCGGATGCCGATGGCAAGCGCGCAGGTGAAGTCGGCCATCGTGCTGGCGGCGCTGCAAGCCCAGGGAGAGACGGCAATCGAGGAGCCGCAGAGATCGCGCGATCACACTGAAGTGATGCTGGCCGGCTTCGGCGGAGAAATTTCGGTGAAGGGTTCGACGATCATTGTGCATGGCGGCGGCCATCTGACCGGACAGAATCTGCGCATCCCCGGGGATATTTCCTCGGCGGCATTTTTTGTTGTGGCGGCGGCGATGATTCCCGGATCGGATTTGATTGTGCACGACGTCGGTTGTAACCGGACGCGTGACGGCGTGATCGACGTCCTGCGGCGCATGGGAGCCTCGATCGAATTGCTCGGTGAACGTTTCGAGGCGGGCGAGCGAGTCGGCGATATTCATGTCATCGGCGGGCCGCTGAAAGGGGTTGACGTGGGCGCTGATTTGGTCGCGCGGACTATCGACGAGTATCCCATCCTGGCAATTGCCGGGGCCGTCGCGGAAGGGGTGACTACGTTCTCCGACGTCCGCGAGCTGCGCTACAAAGAATCGGATCGCATCATGGCGATGACCGAGGGGCTGCGCGGGCTCGGCGTGGCCGTCGAGGAGCGCGCCGACGGCATGACCATCGAGGGCCGCGAGCGCCTACGGGGCGGACGGGTCAAGAGTTACGCGGATCACCGCATCGCTATGTCGTTTGCCGTCGCCGGATTGATGAGCGAGGAAGGCGTCGAAATCGACGACGCTGGGTGTGTCGATATTTCGTTCCCGACGTTCTTTGATTTGCTGGGGCAAATTTGTTTGCATTAGGATGTCAGACAGAGGATAGTCGCGCGACCAGGAGCATGGATTGATTATTGCTATCGACGGGCCGTCGGGAGCCGGCAAGAGTACTCTGGCCAAGCGCTTGGCCAAAGAGCTTGATTTTACTTACCTGGATACCGGCGCCATGTACCGTGCCCTGGCTTTGAAGGTCTTGCGTGAAGGTATCGATTTGGCGGATGATGCCCGTCTGGCGGAATTGGTACGAGTGACTGAAATCGGTCTGCGAGAACAGCGCGGCAAGCTCGAAGTCTGGCTTGACGGCCGCGATGTAACCAGCGAGATTCGCACGCCGGAAGTGAGCCAGATGGCGTCCAAGGTCTCGGCGTTGCGCGTCGTCAGGGCGCGCATGCTCGAGTTGCAGCGTGCCATGGGACGGTGCGGCAAGGTCGTCGCCGAAGGGCGCGATATCGGCACGGTGATATTTCCCGCGGCCGAGGTCAAAATTTTTCTCGATGCGTCGATTCGAGAGCGCGCCCGACGCCGCTACGAGGAGCTCAAAACCGCCGGCCGGGCGGTGGAGTTCGCTGAAACCCTTCGTGAGATCGAAGAGCGCGACAAACGGGACAGCGAACGGGACCTAGCGCCGCTCAGCAAGGCCGAGGACGCCCTGGTGATCGACTCGTCGAAGGTCAGCGCCGATGAAGTCGCGGCCTTGGTTCTAACGGAAATTCAAAAGAAGCTTATAGAAAATAAACAGATCGGAGTTGGTTTGCATGGCAGAACAGGATGAACAGAAGCAAGGCGCGAATGCAGGCGGCGCTAGCGAGTTTGAAGCGATGTTCGAGGAGAGCCTGCGCACGGTCAAGCCCGGGGGAGTTGTCAAAGGCAGAGTCGTCGGCATCACCGCGACCCACGTTTTGATCGACGTCGGCTACAAGTCCGAAGGGCAGATTCCTATCCAAGAATTCACCGATCGCCAGGGCAACGTGCAAGTCAGGGTCGGCGACGACGTCGACGTGTTCTTCGACTCTTCCGAAGGCGAAGGCGGCGGCATCGTGCTGTCGCGGCAACGGGCGGAGAATTTAAAAGTCTGGGAAGATCTCGAACGGGCGTTCAACGAAGGGCAAGGCGTGCCGGGACATATCATCGGCAAAGTGAAAGGCGGTTTCAAAGTCGATGTCGGCGTGCCAGCTTTTCTTCCCGGCTCTCACGTCGATATTCGTCCGAGCCGTAACCTGGACCGCTTCATCGGCACCACCGACCGCTTCGCATTGCTAAAGTTCAATCGGGCCCGCGGCAACGTCGTGGTCTCGCGCCGGGCGCTGTTGGAAAAGGAACGCGATTCTCTCAAACAGGAAATTTTGAAAGTCTTGGAAGAAGGCGTGATCCTCGAAGGCACGGTGAAAAACATCACGGGCTACGGCGCCTTTGTCGACCTTGGCGGCATCGACGGCATTCTGCATATCAGCGACATGTCTTGGGGTCGAATCAATCATCCCTCGGAAATCGTTCAGGTCGGCGAAAAGATCAAAGTCGTCGTGCTCAAGTTTGATGCCGAGAAGGAACGCATTTCTCTCGGAATGAAACAGCTAACGCCGGATCCTTGGCATACCGTTGCGGAGAAATTTCCGGTCGGTACAAGAGTTCAGGGCAAGGTGATCAGCTTGATGGACTACGGTGCGTTCGTCGAACTTGAAAGCGGCATCGAAGGGTTGGTGCATATCTCCGAAATGTCTTGGACGCGCAAGGTCACGCATCCGTCGAAGATCCTTCAGGTCGGCCAGCAGGTCGAAGTCGTGGTGTTGAACGTCGATGCCGGCCATCGCCGCATTTCCCTGGGCTTGAAACAGGTCATGGCTAATCCATGGGAGGCGGCGAAGGACAAGTATCCGGTTGGCACGATTGTCAAGGGTCCGGTGCGGAATATTACCGATTTCGGTATTTTCGTCGGCATCGAGGAAGGTATCGACGGCCTTGTCCATATTTCCGATCTGCACTGGAGTAAAAAGGTCAAACACCCGTCGGAGCTGTATAAAAAGGGTGATGTCGTCGAGGCGAAAGTACTGGGTGTCAACGTCGAGACCGAGCGCTTTTCTCTGGGTATTAAACAACTCGCGCCGGATCCGTGGAAAGTCGTCGCGGATCGCCACCCCGTGGGCTCGAAGATCAAGGGCCAGGTCACCAGCGTACCGGATTTCGGTGTTTTCGTGCGTATCGACGAAGGCGTGGAAGGATTGATCCACGTCTCCCAGCTCAGCACCGAGCGGGTCGACAAACCATCGAGCCTGTTCAAAGTTGGTGATGAAGTCGAAGCCGAAGTCGTCAGCATAGAACCTGCCGAGCGCAAGATCGGTCTCAGCATCCGCGCCTTGCGCCGTACGGAAGAGCGCCAGGAGATGGAAAGCTACTTGAAACGGGAAAAAGAAGGCGGGCGATTTTCCTTCGAATCGCTTCTCGGCGATGAGCTCCGCCTGGACAGAGACGAAGACAACGAGAGCGGGCGCAAAGGACGCGGCTAATCCTAGCCGAAAACTCCGCCTGATTAAACATGTTTAGACGATACTCTATATTGCGCGGCCTCGGTGTGCTGTTGGTGTTTATCCTCATCGTGTTCACCGGGGTTTTCTTTTACGCCTACATCACCGGCGGCGACTCCAAGGCATTGTCGATGTTCTCCGGCGATGGGGTTGCCGTCCTGGAAATCGAAGGAGCCATCGACGACTCCGAGACCGTGCTTGCCGAGCTCAAGCGCTTTAAAGAGATGCCGTGGGTAAAGGCAATCGTGGTCCGGATCGATTCTCCCGGAGGGGCGGTCGCTCCCACCCAGGAAATTTTTCAAGAGATTCTGCGCGCCAAAAAAGAAAAGCCCTTCATCGCTTCGATGGGCGGCATGGCCACCTCGGGCGGCTACTACATCGCCGCCGCGTGCGACCAGATCATCGCCAATCCGGGCTCGTTGACCGGGTCCATCGGCGTGATCATGCAGCTCAGCAACGTCGAGGAACTGATGAAAAAAATCGGCATCCGAGGCATCAACGTCAAGAGCGCGCCAAACAAGGATATCGGCTCGCCGCTCCAGCCGCTATCTCCGGAAGGTCAGAAAATTCTTCAGTCGCTGGTCGACAATGTGCACAGCCAGTTCGTCGCCGCCGTGGCCAAGGGCCGGAGCATGGACGAAGATCGGGTTCGAAAACTTGCCGACGGGAGGATTTATTCCGGAGCGCAGGCCCACGAGCTGGGATTGATCGATCAATTCGGCACCCTCCGGGATGCCATCGATCTCGCCGCCAAGCGCGGCGGCATCGACGGTGAACCGGCGATCTACTACTCCCGTCCTGAACAAGAACGCTGGTGGGAGCGGATGTTCATAGGGGTGTTCGGTTACCGGCTGCCCGGACGTGATCGCGGCTGGCTGCGTTACGAATGGTCGCCGTCACTGCTCCAATAATCGGCGGCGCCGCAAGCATTATTCTGTCGAATCAAAATATCTTTATGTTGTGAGGGTGATGCTATGACAAAAAGGGACTTGATCGATGAGGTTAACAAACGCTTCCCTCATCTTTCACGGCGCGACTCGGAAGTGATCATCAATGCGATTTTCGATTCCATGGTCGAGGCGCTGTCACAGGGAGATCGGATCGAGATCCGCGGCTTCGGCAGTTTCGTCGTGAAACACCGCCGCGCCAGGCAAGGGCGCAATCCCAAGAGTGGCGCCCTGGTTTCCGTGGCGGCCAAGCGTGTGCCTTTCTTCAAGGTCGGTAAAGAATTACGCCTGCGAGTGGATGGCAAGCCTTTCGATCCGGCCGATATCGGAGACGATGAATGAAGCAGCTCTGGGCTCCTTGGCGCATCACCTATATTGAAGAGGGCTCCAAGGAGACCGGCTGTATCTTTTGTACCAAGTTTCAAAACGTCGATCTCCGAGCCGGCCTCGTTCTGACGCACACCGTCCATACCGTCGTCATGCTGAACAAGTATCCGTACAACAACGGCCATCTGTTGCTGGCCCCCAAGCGTCATGAAAACAGTCTGGCGCAATTGCCGGTGGAGGCCTTCATTGATCTTAACGAGACCTTGCGGCGTTCAATCGAAATCGTCCGCGAGGTTTTCAATTCCAGCGGCGTCAACGTCGGCATGAATCTCGGCAAATGCGCCGGTGCGGGAATCGAGGATCATCTCCACTGGCACGTCGTGCCCCGCTGGGAGGGCGATACCAACTTTATGCCTGTCCTCGCCGACACCCGGGTCATGCCCCAACACCTCCTCGACAGCTATGATCGTTTGCGGCCCCGGTTTCAAAATCTTTCCGCTTAATGCGTTGCGCCAAAAAAAATGATATCTTGATAAAACAAGGCGCCGGGCCGGCGCAAAAGAATCCCAAAAGATCTACGGTCCCAATTTTCCACGCAGGAGGCCACAGCCAGTGAGCGAGGCAAAAACATTAGCGGAACTTAAAAAAAGCGGCTTTGCGGTTTTATCGGTGCGTGATGAGATGCGCAAGAATCTGGTTCGTCACCTGGAGAAAGGCGAACGTATTCTTCCCGGCATTCTTGGCTATGACGACACGGTGATCCCGGAAATCGAGAACGCCATTCTGTCCGGCCATCACATGGTGTTTCTCGGCGAGCGCGGCCAGGGAAAGTCGCGCATCATCCGCGGCCTGACCAGCCTGCTTGACGAGCGCATCCCGATCATCCAGGGCTGTGAAATTAACGACAACCCATTTCACCCGATCTGTCGGGTGTGCCGCAAGAAGGCGGCGGAGCTGGGCGATGCGTTGCCGCTGGAGTGGATTGACCGCGATAGCCGGTATGGCGAGAAGCTCGCGACCCCCGACGTATCGATCGCCGATCTAGTCGGTGAAATCGATCCGATCAAGGTGGCCGAGGGACGCTATCTTGCCGACGAGGAAACGATTCACTACGGACTCGTACCGCGCACGAACCGCGGCGTCTTTGCGATCAACGAGTTACCCGACCTGACCGAGAAAGTGCAGGTCGGCTTGTTCAACCTGATGGAAGAGAAGGATGTCCAAATCAAGGGGTACAAGATCCGCTTGCCGCTCGACGTGGTGATCGTCGCCAGCGCCAATCCGGAAGACTATACCAGCCGCGGCCGCATCATCACGCCGCTCAAAGACCGTTTCGACGTGCAGATTCGCACTCACTATCCGAAAAAGCTCGACGATGAAATCCACATTATGGAGCAGGAGGCGGCGCCGACCGAACAACGCAGCCGCAGGGTCGAAGTGCCGCGCTTCATGAAGGAGATCCTCGGCCACTTGACCTTCGAAGCGCGCAAGTCGAACGAGATCAATCAGTCGTCGGGCGTTAGCGTGCGCGTCACGATCAACAACTATGAGAGTATCATCAGCAATGCCGAGAAGCGCTCGCTCCGCTGCAAGGAGAATGAGATCGTGCCGCGCATCAGCGATTTACACTCGCTGATGGCTTCGACCGCGGGAAAGATCGAAATGGAATATGTCGGCGAAGACAAGAAAGAGGACGAGCTGGTCGAAAAGCTGGTCAACCGCTCGATCATCAAAGTCTTCGATCAGTATTTCAGTCTCAATTCGCTCTCCAAAGTCGTCGAATATTTCAACTCAGGCTGGGGCGTCGAAGTGTCCGATCAAATGGCGGCGCAAGATTATCTGGAGGGTATCAAGGAAATTCCCGGCCTCAAAGAAGCGATCAAGTCCCTGGGCATTCAAGAATCGCCCACCTTAATGGCGTCGGCAACCGAGTTCGTCCTCGAAGGGCTCCATCTGCACCAAAAGCTCAACAAGGATATCGAAGGCGGCCGGGTCACCTACGGCAAGTGAATTTACTTCGTTCCAAACCGGCCAAAAGCCGCACTGTTCATGGTTCATTTCCGCTATAGCCGCTGGAATGGCAGCACGCGCGATACGCTCGATTCGGACTCCGTGTTCGATCAACTGAACGATTACATGAACGAGACCGGCGATTTGCAGCAGGCAATGCGCCGGCTCATGCAAAAGGGCATCAAGGGCGACAAACAAACCAAGGGCATCGAAGATCTCTTGTCGCAGGTCGCCAAAGAGATGCGCAAGCTCTACGACGAGTACCGTTTGCAATCGGCGATGGATGAAATCCAAGACCAGCTCGAGTCGATCGTCGATCAAGAGCGCGAGACGCTCGAACAGATGGATCAAGAGGGCCGCGACGTCCAAGACAAGAAGCAATTTCTGAACGATCTGCCGGGCAAGAGCAGCGAGGCGATCGAGAAACTGACCTCCTACCGTTTCGAAAACGCCGACGCGGCCAAGGAGTTTCAACAGCTGGTCATGCAGCTCGAGCAGATCCGCAAGTTGGAAAACTGGCTGCGCCGGGAAGGCAGTCTTTTCCGCGGCCAAACGCCCATGCAGTTCCAGCAGTCCCAGGACTTGATGGAGCGCATGGAAGATCTGCGCAAGCTCGAATCGCAGCTCTCCAGCATGCAGCTTAAGGATGTCGATCAGGAGTTATTGGAAAAACTTCTCGGCGGCGATCCGAAACAGGACTTCGAGGGCGTCATGCGTATGCAATCACTGCTCGAAGAGGGCGGCTACGTGCTCGAGCAAGGCGAGCGCTTCGAGCTGACGCCTAAAGGCGTGCGGCGGGTGGGCCAGCTGGCACTCCGCGACATTTATCAGCAGCTGCGCCGCGACGGCATGGGCCGCCACACGACGCGCAATCGCGGCAGCCAGGAATTACTGATCGAAACCAGCCGGTCCTATGTTCAAGGCGAACCGCTTCATATCAACATGATCCAGACGCTCAAGAATGCTCTGCTTCACGCCGGCGGCGTGCCGGTGCGGATCGGGCCGAAAGATTTCGCCGTCTACGAGTCGGAATACAACACGCGCGCGGCGACCGTACTGCTTTTGGACATGAGCTGGTCGATGAGTTGGGAGGGGCGTTTCGCCGCGGCGAAAAAAGTCGCGCTCGCCATGGAGAGTTTGGTGCGCTCGCTGCACCCGCGCGACTACTTCGGCATCGTCGGATTTTTCACCCGCGCTGTGGAATTGAAAGCCAAGGATCTGCCGCAAGCGACCTGGAACATGGGCGACCCTTTCACCAATTTGCAGGATGGATTGCACTTGGCGACGGAGATGCTTGGCAAAAAGCCCAGCGCCAACCAGCAGATGATTGTCATTACCGATGGCCAGCCGACCGCTTACTGCCGCCAGGGCAGGCTTTATTGTGAGTGGCCGCTCAGCTTCGGTGGCATCAGCCAGCGCGCCGCCGAAGAGACTTTGAAAGAAGTCGAGCGGATCACCCGCAAAGGCATCACCATCAATACCTTTATGCTCGACGACAGCCCGGTGCTGCGCGGCTTCGTCGACGACCTCACCCGCATCAACAAAGGCCGCGCTTTTTACACCCGCCCCGATCGGCTCGGAGAATATCTCCTGGTCGATTATCTTTCGCATCAGCGGAAAAAAGTGTAACGCGCCGCGCGCGCTGCACCGTTCCAGTCGTTCCAATAGTTTCAAACGTTCCAAA
>JAICHC010000005.1 GCA_025922795.1 Candidatus Binatia bacterium
AAGCCGCATTTGAACATTGGTACGATCGGTCATGTCGATCATGGCAAAACAACTTTGACCGCCGCGATTACTAAAGTTTTGGAAAAGCAGGGTAAGGCAAAATTCCTCGCCTACGATCAGATAGACAAGGCGCCTGAAGAAAGAGAGCGCGGTGTTACGATCAATATCGCCCACGTCGAGTATGAGACCGAAAAGCGGCACTACGCGCATGTCGACTGTCCCGGCCACGCCGATTACGTCAAAAATATGATCACCGGCGCTGCGCAAATGGATGGCGCGATTCTCGTAGTTTCGGCGGCCGATGGTCCGATGCCGCAAACGCGTGAGCATATTCTGTTGGCCCGCCAGGTCGGTGTCCCCGCGATCGTGGTCTTCCTTAATAAGGCTGACATGGTCGACGACAAGGAATTGCTCGATCTCGTCGAACTCGAAGTCCGTGAGCTGTTATCCAAATACAAGTTCCCGGGCGACGATACGCCGGTTGTCATCGGCAGTGCCTTGAAGGCGCTCGAAGGCGACACCTCGGACATGGGCGAAGGCGCAATCCTAAAGCTCATGGAAGCGGTGGATTCGTTCGTTCAAGAACCGGTGCGCGCCATCGACAAACCATTTCTTATGCCAGTCGAGGACGTTTTCACAATCAGCGGTCGCGGCACGGTCGTGACCGGTCGGGTGGAGCGCGGTGTGGTTAAAGTTGGTGAAGAAATCGAGATCGTCGGGTTCAAGGCGACGCAAAAAACGGTTGCGACCGGCGTCGAAATGTTCCGAAAGCTGCTGGACGAAGGGCAGGCGGGCGATAATATCGGTGTTCTGCTGCGCGGTACCAAGCGTGAGGAGGTCGAGCGCGGACAAGTGTTAGCTAAACCCGGCAGCATCACCCCTCACACCAATTTCAATGCTGAAGCTTACGTTCTTACCAAAGAAGAAGGCGGCCGTCATACACCCTTTTTTAATGGTTATCGGCCTCAGTTCTATTTCCGCACGACTGATGTGACGGGAGTCGTAAAACTTCCGGAGGGCACGGAAATGGTCATGCCCGGGGATAATATCAACGTCGTAATCGAGTTGATTACTCCGGTCGCGATGGACGAAGGCCTGAAATTCGCCATCCGCGAGGGCGGCCGCACTGTCGGAGCGGGCGTGGTTACCAAGATTATTCAATAGATGTGGATAGAAAGGCGGGGTTATGCGGGAACTCGTAGGATTCGCGTGTGACAAATGTAAGCGCAAGAACTACACATCGACGAAGAACCGAAAGACAACCACGGAGAAATTGTCCCTCAAAAAGTTTTGTTCGTCTTGTCGGGCTCACACCCTGCATCGCGAGATCAAGGTTTAAAGAAGATACAGGGGTCAGTAGCTCCAATTGGTAGAGCGCCGGACTCCAAATCCGGTTGTTGCAGGTTCGAGTCCTGCCTGACCCGCCAGCTCGATTAGTAATGGTGCGTCATGGGTGATTGGATTCAACAACTCCAGGATGGTGTTCGGCACGGTACCGATTTCCTCCAGGAAGCTTGGCAGGAGTTAAAAAAAGTTCACTGGCCCACCCGTAAGGAAACGTATGCGGCAACGCTTGTGGTCATTGTCGTGGTTCTATTGATTTCCGCTTATTTGGCGTTGGTCGATCTGGCATTGACGAAAGCCATTCAGGCGGTTATCGGGTGATCTTTTAGGCTCTCCCATGGCGAAACAGTGGTACATCGTTCACACCTTTTCGGGATACGAGCAGAAGGCTAAAGCGGCACTCGAAGAGCGGATCAAAGCTCTTGGTAAGCAAGAGCAATTTGGTGAGATCCTCGTGCCAGTCGAAAAGGTCGTCGAACTCGTCAAGGGCAAGAAAAAAACTTCTTCGCGTAAGTTCTTTCCCGGCTACATCCTGGTACAAATGGAGTTGAGCGATGATACCTGGCATGTTGTCAAAGAAACTCCAAAAATCACCGGGTTTGTCGGCGGCAGCACCAACCCGCCGCCGGTGAGCGATGAAGAGGTGCGGGCGATCACCCAGCAGATGGAAGAGGGCGCGATCAAGCCTAAGCCTCGGGTACTATTCTCCGTGGGTGAGAATGTGAAAGTCGTTGATGGGCCCTTTGCTGATTTTAACGGAGTCGTCGAAGAGGTTAAACCCGACAAGGGTAAGCTCAGAGTGTTGATTAGCATATTCGGACGGGCCACTCCGGTGGAGCTTGAGTTCGTCCAGGTCGAACGCAACTAGGCGAAGGATCGCGAAGATCATGGCTAAAAAGGTCATCGGAGAAATCAAATTGCAAATTCCCGCCGGGCAGGCGAATCCGAGCCCTCCGGTCGGGCCGGCGCTCGGGCAACGCGGCGTCAATATCATGGAATTCTGTAAAGCATTTAATGCTGCGACCCAGGCGCAGCAAGGCATGATCACTCCGGTGATCATTACGGTCTATGCCGATCGATCTTTTACATTTGTGACTAAGACACCGCCCGCCTCGGTGCTGCTAAAGAAAGCCGCGGGGCTCGAAAAAGGATCTTCGGAACCAGGGAAAACCCAGGCCGGCAAGGTTACTCGCGCGCAAGTGAGACAGATCGCTGAATTGAAACTTAAAGATCTCACCGCCAAGGACCTTGCGGCGGCGGAAAAGTCCGTGGAAGGCACCGCCCGCAGCATTGGTTTGGAAGTCGAAGGTTAAGCTCCGCTTAACTTGCCGCCGACTGCAAGACAAACGCGAGGGAAAGCCATGAGTGGTAAAAAGTACCGTGACGCATTGAATAAAGTAGACCGCAACCAGCGCTACCTTCTGGAAGACAGCCTGCGGCTGGCCAAGGAAACCGCGCACGCCAAATTCGATGAGACCGTGGAGATGTCGATCCGTTTGGGTGTTGACCCTCGGCAGGCGGATCAGAACATCCGAGGCACCGTGACTTTGCCGCACGGCATGGGCAAGACCGTACGCGTCCTTGCCTTTGCTAAGGGCGACAAGGAAAAAGAGGCGCAGGAGGCCGGAGCGGATTTCGTCGGTGCCGATGATCTGGTCAAAAGGATCAGCGAAGGCTGGTTGAATTTCGACAAGGCGGTTGCGACCCCGGACATGATGGCCGCCGTTGGCCGGATTGGCAAAATACTCGGACCCCGCGGGCTCATGCCGAATCCCAAGACCGGTACCGTAAGCATGGATATCGGTAAAGCAGTTAAGGAAATTAAGGCTGGCAAACTCGAGTATCGAGTGGACAAAGCCGGTATCGTCCATGTGCCGCTCGGCAAGGTCTCATTTGGCTTCGACCAGTTGATTGACAACGCAAGGGCCGTACTGCTGTCGGTTTTGCGCGCCAAGCCGCCATCGGCTAAGGGCAATTACATCAAAGGCGTGACCGTGACGACGACCATGGGACCGGGAATCAAAATCGATCTGACGCAGATCAGAGCAATGGCCGCCTAGCAAGAAACTGCATTCGGAAGTTCGATTGACGCCGTTCGGCGTCGGGAGATGAGCATGTCGGAAATGGAAGTTGCTCGTGCAAGTCACGGCGAGAAGGCCGAAACGGTTGCCGCCGTACAACAGCGGTTAAGGTCGGCCAAGATGGCAATTGTCACGGAATACCGCGGACTGAGTGTGGCACAGATGACGCGTTTGCGCCGTGAAATCCGCCAGGCTTCGGGTGAATATCAAGTCATCAAAAACACCTTGGTACGGCGCGCACTGCAAGATACGGCCTACGGCGACCTGGAAAAATTGCTCGGAGGGCCCAATGGTTGGGTGTTTGCCTATGACGATCCGGTGCCGTTGTCCAAGGTCCTGATCAAGTTTGCCGACGACAACGACAAGCTTGCGATCAAGGGGGGGGTGTTTGAAGGTCAGTTCATGGACAGTGCCGCTGTCAAGGTTCTGTCCCAGATGCCGAGCAAGCCCGAGCTCCAGGCTAAGTTGCTCGCGATGATGAATGCGCCAGCCACTCAGCTCGTGCGACTCATTCAGGAGCCTGGCGCCCGGGTGGTCAGGTTGATCGAGTCGCTTCGGAAAGCAAAAACTGAATAACAGGGTTTCGTAGAATAATAAAAGGGGGAAGGACTGTTATGGAAGGCGTATCGAAAGAACAAGTCAAGGATTTCATCAAGAACATGACCTTGATGGATGCAGCGGCACTGGTGAAGGAGCTCGAGGAAGAACTGGGTGTCAGCGCGGCGGCGCCGGTGGCGGTAGCCGCGGCGGCAGCCGGTCCGGCGGCGGCGGTGGAAGAGAAGACCGAATTCAACGTTATTCTTGCCGAGACCGGCGAGAAGAAAATCCAGGTCATCAAGGTCGTGCGTGAGTTGACCGGACTGGGCTTGAAGGAAGCGAAGGATCTGGTCGACGGCGCGCCGAAGCCGGTCAAAGAGGCGGTGAGCAAGGCCGAGGCGGAGACGATCAAGAAAAAACTCGAGGAGCAGGGCGCGAAGGTCGAAATCAAATAGGTCTTCGGCGGCTGTGGTGGAAGGTTTGCCTGATGGATCGGTGACCGAAAATTCGACAAGGGAGTGCGCATGCCGTTTCAAGTTGCCAATAACTTAAGATTTCGGCGGAGTTTTGGAAGGATCAGAAAGATTATCGATCTTCCTTACTTAATCGAAATCCAAAAGAATTCTTACGATCTTTTTCTGCAAAAGGACGTCGCTCCGACAGAGCGTCAAAATATGGGTTTGCAGGAGGTTTTCAAGTCGGTTTTCCCCATCAAAGATTTCAACGAGACCTCGTCCTTGGAGTTCGTCAGCTATTCCCTCGGCGAGCCCAAGTACGACGTAGAGGAATGTCATCAGCGCGGCATGACCTTCGCGGCGCCCCTAAAGGTCACCGTGCAGCTCGTGCTGTGGGATGTCGATCCTCATACCGGGTCGCGCAGCATTAAAAACGTCAAGGAGCAGGAAGTTTATTTCGGCGAAATCCCTCTCATGACCACTAATGGGACCTTCATGATCAACGGTACCGAGAGGGTGATCGTCAGCCAGTTGCACCGGTCGCCGGGAGTTTTCTTCGAGCATGACAAAGGAAAAACCCACGCAAGCGGCAAGTTGCTTTATTCTGCGCGAGTGATTCCTTACCGAGGGTCCTGGGTCGATCTCGAGTTCGATCCGCGTGACATCCTGTACGTGCGCATCGACCGGCGGCGCAAGTTTCACGCCACCGTGCTGTTGCGTGCGCTCGGCATGACGACGGAAGACTTGCTTAACTACTATTATCGCAGCGACACGATTATTTTCGACGGGCGCCGACCGTTGTTGGTCTTCAACGCCAATCAATTGTTGGGGGCTAAGGTGAGCGCTGACGTGCGCGACCCGAAGAGCAACGACATCATCGTCAAGGAAGGCAAGAAATTCACGCGACCGGTTCTGCGCCAGCTTGAAGCGGCCAAAGTAAAGCATGTTCCGATTGCGTGGGAAGATATTATCGGGCGCGTGGCGGCCCACGACATCGTCGACCCGCAGACCAAGGAAGTGCTTGTCGAATGCAACCAGGAAATAACCCAGGAAAAACTCGATTTGGTTCGCGAAAAGGGCATCCATCAGATCGAAGTGTTATTCATTGATGAATCTAGCGTCGGACCTTACCTGCGGAATACTCTGCTGCAGGATCGGATCCGTTCCCCCCAGGATGCCATTTTGGAGATTTACCGGCGTCTGCGCCCGGGCGATCCGCCGACGATCGAATCGGCGACGAACTTTTTTAACAATTTGTTTTTTAATCCCGACCGCTACGATCTTTCCAAGGTCGGCCGGTTGAAACTGAACCACCGCTTGAAACTCAACATTCCGCTCGAGCAAGGGACCTTGCGGAAAGAGGACATCCTCGAGGTGGTGCGTTACCTGATGGAGCTCAAGAACGGCAACGGCTCAGTCGACGACATCGATCATCTCGGCAATCGCCGGGTGCGGGCCGTTGGCGAGTTGGTGGAAAACCATTTTCGCGTCGGCCTGGTACGCATGGAGCGGGCGATCAAGGAAAAAATGAGCCTGCAAGACATCGAAACACTGATGCCGCAGGAGCTGATCAACTACAAGCCGGTTTCGGCGGCGCTCAAGGAGTTTTTCGGGTCGAGCCAGCTTTCTCAGTTCATGGACCAGACCAATCCGCTCTCGGAGATTACTCACAAGCGGCGACTTTCGGCGCTGGGACCGGGCGGGTTGACGCGCGAACGGGCGGGCTTCGAAGTGCGTGACGTGCATCCGACGCACTATGGCCGGGTCTGTCCGATCGAGACCCCGGAAGGTCCGAACATTGGCTTAATCGCGTCATTGACGACCTATGCGCGCGTCAATGATTTCGGTTTTATCGAGACGCCTTATCGCGAAGTTGAAAATGGCCGGGTGACCGACCGGATCCGCTATCTATCGGCGCTTGAAGAAGAGGATCACGTTATTGCCCAGGCCAACGCGCCGATCGATGGCCGCGGGAATTTCACCGCCGACCTGATTTCGGCGCGCAAAGGCGGCGAGTTCGTCATGGCCCGTCCGGAGGAAGTCAACTTCATGGATGTGTCGCCGAACCAGCTGGTGAGCGTGGCGGCGTCTTTGATTCCGTTCCTCGAAAACGACGACGCCAACCGCGCCTTGATGGGCTCAAATATGCAGCGCCAGGCGGTGCCGTTGCTCAGGACCAAGGCGCCTTTCGTTGGCACCGGCATGGAAAAGATCGTGGCGCGCGATTCCGGTGTGACGATCGTCGCGCGGCGCGACGGGGTGGTGGAGAGTGTCGATTCGACGCGGATCGTGATCAAGGCCGACAAGACTTCTGGCGTGCGCGACACCGGCGTCGATATTTATAATCTCATCAAGTATCAGCGCTCGAACCAAAATACCTGCATCAACCAGCGCCCGATCGTCGTCGTCGGCGACCAAGTGAAAGCCGGCGATGTGATCGCGGACGGTCCGTCAACGGAAATGGGTGAGCTCGCGTTGGGGCGAAACGTCGTCGTCGCGCTGATGCCCTGGGGCGGCTACAATTTTGAAGATTCGATTCTCATCAGTGAACGCGTGGTCAAGGAAGACATTTACACCTCGATTCACATCGAGGAATTCGAATGCGTCTCGCGCGACACCAAGCTCGGCCCGGAGGAGATCACCCGTGATATTCCGAACGTCGGCGACGAGGCGCTGACCGATCTCGACGAGAGCGGCATCATCCGGATCGGCGCTGAGGTCAAGCCCGGAAACATCCTGGTCGGCAAGATCACGCCCAAAGGTGAAACCCAGCTGTCGCCGGAAGAGAAGCTCCTCAGAGCGATCTTCGGCGAGAAGGCCGGCGAAGTGCGCGATACCTCGTTGCGAGTTCCTCCCGGAGTCGAGGGAACGGTAATCAACGTGCGGATTTTTTCGCGCAAGGGCCTGGGTAAAGATGACCGGAGCCGGACAATCGAGGAAGAAGAGATCGTTCGACTACGCAAGGACCAGCATGACGAAATCCGCATTTTACAGGACGGCGCGCTGCGACGTCTAAAAAAGCTTTTGGCCGGACGCCGCTTGGCTGGGCGAATCAGCGACGACAGCCGCAAAGTCTTGCTCAATAAGGGTCAGGAGATCACCGAGGAGGAGCTGGATCAGTTGCCGATGCCTTACTGGAGCGAGATTCGCGTCGACAACGAGTCGGTGGAAAACGAGCTCGGACGGATCATCGAGAGCACGACGAGCCAGGTTAATCTGATCAAAAGAAATTTCGAAGACAAGATTGAAAAGCTCAGGGGTGGCGACGAGCTTCCACCCGGCGTCATCAAGATGGTCAAAGTGTTTGTCGCGATCAAGCGCAAGCTTCAAGTCGGCGATAAGATGGCCGGACGCCATGGCAACAAGGGCGTAATTTCCCGTATTTTGCCCGAAGAGGATATGCCTTACCTGGAGGATGGGACGCCGGTGGATGTCGTCTTGAATCCTCTCGGTGTCCCCTCGCGCATGAACGTCGGACAGATTCTCGAGGCCCATCTCGGTTGGGCGGCGCGAAGTTTGGGGCAGCAAATCGATGAGATGCTGCGTACCCAGGCGGGCGACGGTGATAATTTACGACGGCGGCTAAAAGAGTATTTAAGCACTCGCGAGGCCAACGAGCTGATCGACGGCGCCAAAGAATCGGAGCTTCTCAAGCTCGCGGAAAAATACCGCGAGGGCGTTCATATCGCGTCGCCGGTGTTCGACGGTGCCGCTGAAGAGGAGATTTTTAACTTATTCAAAAAAGCCGGTTTGCCGGCGACCGGCCAGGTGACCCTCTACGATGGCCAAACCGGTGAGCCCTTCGACGGCAAAGTGACCGTCGGCGTGATGTACATTATGAAACTTCATCATCTGGTAGACGACAAGATCCACGCGCGCTCGACCGGGCCTTACTCGCTGGTCACCCAGCAACCGCTCGGCGGCAAGGCGCAATTCGGCGGCCAGCGATTGGGTGAAATGGAAGTCTGGGCGTTGGAGGCCTACGGCGCGGCTTACACGCTTCAGGAAATGCTGACGGTCAAATCCGACGATGTGGTCGGTCGAACGCGCATGTACGAGGCGATCGTCAAGGGCGATAATTTACTCGAGCCCGGATTGCCCGAATCATTTAACGTCATGGTCAAGGAGCTGCAGAGCCTCGGCCTGGATGTGGAGCTGGTCGAGGAAAAGTAACCCAGCGCATTCGGCTGGGCACAAACCGGAGGTGGTGCATTATGGAAGATCTATTTAATTTATTTGAAAAGCCGAAAAATCCGCTAAGTTTCAATGCCATCAAAGTGTCGGTTGCTTCGCCGGAGAAAATTCGTTCCTGGTCCCATGGAGAAGTTAAAAAACCCGAGACGATCAATTATCGGACCTTCAAACCGGAGCGCGATGGTTTGTTCTGCGCCAAAATTTTTGGCCCGACGAAAGATTACGAATGCAATTGTGGGAAGTACAAGCGCATGCGCCATCGCGGCGTGGTCTGTGAGAAGTGCGGCGTCGAAGTGATTCAATCCAAGGTGCGCCGCGAGCGCATGGGCCACATCGAGCTCGCGACTCCGGTCGTCCATATTTGGTTTCTCAAGAGTCTGCCGAGCCGGATCGGCGCGCTGCTCGATATGTCGCTCAAAGAGATCGAAAAGGTATTGTACTTCGAGTCTTACATCGTCATCGATCCGGGCGAAACGCCGCTTCAGTACAAGGAGCTTTTGACCGAAGCGCGCTACCGCAAAGTGGTTGAAGAATACGGCGGCAAGTTCGTCGCTGAAATGGGCGCCGAGGCGATCCGCAAGCTGCTTAAAGCGATCGACGTGGCGAAGCTCTCCGAAGATCTGCGCCAAGAAATGCGCGATGCGAATTCGGAAGTCCGCCGCAAAAAAATGGCCAAGCGGTTAAAAGTCATGAATGCTTTCCGGAGCTCGGGTAACCGACCGGAATGGATGGTGATGGAAGTTGTTCCCGTCATTCCACCGGACTTGCGCCCGCTGGTTCCGCTTGACGGCGGCCGTTTTGCGACCTCGGATCTGAACGATCTTTACCGCCGCGTCATCAACCGCAACAACCGGCTGAAGCGGCTGATGGAATTGAGCGCGCCGGACATGATCATCCGTAATGAAAAGCGCATGCTCCAGGAAGCCGTCGATGCGCTGTTCGACAACGGGCGGCGCGGGCGAGCCATCACGGGCCAGAATCGCCGTCCGCTTAAATCGTTAAGCGACATGCTCAAGGGCAAAACCGGCCGGTTTCGCCAGAACCTGCTCGGCAAACGCGTCGACTACTCCGGCCGCTCGGTGATCGTCGTCGGGCCGGAGCTGCGGCTGCACCAGTGCGGACTGCCGAAGAAAATGGCGCTCGAGCTGTTCAAGCCTTTCATCTACAACAAGCTCGAGGAGCGCGGTCATGTCACCACCATAAAAAGCGCCAAGAAGATGGTGGAGCGCGAACTTCCCGAAGTGTGGGATATTCTCGACGAAGTGATCCGCGAGCACCCGGTGCTTCTCAACCGGGCGCCGACCTTGCATCGGTTGGGCATCCAAGCTTTCGAGCCGACTCTGATCGAGGGCAAAGCGATCCAGCTTCATCCGTTGGTTTGCGCCGCCTACAACGCCGATTTCGACGGTGACCAGATGGCGGTGCACGTGCCTCTTTCGGTAGAAGCCCAGGTCGAGGCGCGTGCGCTGATGATGTCGACCAACAACATTCTGTCCCCGGCGAACGGCAAACCGATCATCGTACCGACCCAGGATATCGTACTCGGCCTTTATTACATGACCCGAGATCGGCTGCATGCCAAGGGCAGCGGCCGGCTTTTCAGCAGCCCGCGTGAAGTGCGCGTCGCCTACGATCAAGGAGAGATCGATTTGCAAGCGCAGATCACGGTCCGAATCAATGGCGAGCGGCTGGATACCACCACGGGTAGAGTGTTGCTCTACGAAATTGTCCCGGAGGTGATTCCGTTCAAAGAAGTCAACCGGGTGATGAAAAAGAAGGAACTCGCCAATCTGATCGACGTCAGCTATCGACTCGCCGGAAATAAAGCGACGGTGATCCTCGCCGACCGTCTCAAAGACATCGGATATCAAAACGCCACCCGCGCCGGCATCTCGATCTCGATCAAAGATATGGTCATACCGCCGAGCAAGGAAGAGCTGTTAAAGAAGGCCCACGAGGATGTGCGTGAGATCGAGGAGCAGTATAAGAACGGACTGATCACCGATGGCGAGCGGTACAATAAAGTCGTCGACATCTGGGCCGAAGTCACCGATCGGATCGCCGATGAGATGTTGCGTGATTTGGGTTCGGAGAAAGTGATCGACGAGCAGGGGCGCGAAATTTCCGTGCCGAGCTTCAATCCGATCTTTATGATGGCCGACTCGGGCGCGCGCGGCAGCGCGCAACAGATTCGCCAGCTCGCCGGCATGCGCGGCTTGATGGCGAAGCCGTCCGGGGAAATTATCGAGACGCCGATTACCGCGAATTTCCGCGAAGGTCTCACGGTGTTGCAGTACTTCATCTCGACCCACGGCGCCCGCAAAGGCTTGGCGGATACGGCGCTGAAGACCGCCAATTCAGGTTACCTCACCCGCCGGCTCGTCGACGTCGCTCAAGACGCGGTCATCGGCGAAGACGACTGCGGCACCATGGACGGCATCGAGATGACGCCCTTGATGGAAGGTGGCGAAATCATCGAGCCGCTTGGCGACCGGGTGCTTGGCCGCGTCGCTCTGGAAGATATTAAAGACCCGTTCACTGGCGATATCATCGTCAAAGCCAATCAGGAGATCAACGAAGAACTGGTGCAGCGGATTGAGGACGCCGGTTTGGAGCGGATTAAGATTCGCTCGGTGCTAACCTGCGCCTCGCGCCGAGGTGTTTGCGGCATGTGTTACGGACGCGACCTCGGGCGCGGCCATATGATCAATCTCGGCGAAGCGGTCGGCGTCATCGCGGCGCAATCCATCGGCGAGCCCGGACCCCAGTTGACGATGCGGACCTTCCACATTGGCGGCACGGCGAGCCGGCGAGCGGAGCAAACGACGCTGGAATCGCGCAACGACGGTTTTATCAAGTTCATCAACGTCAACACCGTGACCAACAAAGACGGCGACCTCGTGGTGATGAACCGGAACGGCGAAATCGCCATCGTCGATTATCCGGAAGGCGAAAAAAGCGGCCGCGAGCGCGAACGCGAGCGCTATCCGGTGGTTTACGGCGCCAAGCTCAAGAAAAAGGACGGCGCGCAAATCAAGGCGGGCGAGCTTTTGGCCGAGTGGGATCCCTACACCATCCCGATTCTCACGGAGGTGAGCGGCGTCGTCAAATTCGGCGACGTGATCGAAGCGATAACGATGGAAGAGAAGGTCGATGAGCGAACCGGTTTGTCGACCAAGGTGATCACCGACTCTAAGGATGTCGAGAAACGGCCGCGCATTTCGATTAAGGACGTCGAGGGTCAAACCGCGCGGTTGACGGGCACGGCGGAAGCTCGCTATCTCTTGCCGGTCGGCGCGCATATCAACGTCCAGGACGGGCAGACGGTCTTTGCCGGCGACGTTTTGGCCAAGATTCCGCGCGAGACCACCAAGACCAAGGATATCACCGGCGGTCTGCCGCGGGTCGCCGAACTCTTCGAGGCGCGCAAGCCCAAAGAGTTTGCCGTGATCACGGAGATCGACGGCACGGTATCGTTTGGTAAAGACACCAAAGGCAAGCGTAAGGTGATCGTGACGCCTGAAGTGGGTGAGCCGCGCGAGTACCTCATTCCCAAGGGGAAACACATCAGCGTGCACGACGGCGATAAAATCAGAGCCGGCGAAGCGCTCATGGATGGCTCGTCCAATCCTCACGACATTTTGAACATTCTCGGCGAAAAGGCGCTGGCCAAGTATTTGGTCGATGAAGTGCAGGAGATTTATCGTCTGCAAGGCGTGCGCATCAACGACAAACATATCGAAGTGATCGTGCGCCAAATGCTGCGCCGCGTGCGCATCAAAGAAGTTGGCGACAGCGATTTTCTGGTCGGCGATCAAGTCGAGAAGTGGCGCTTCGATGAGGAGAATCAACGCGTGCTCGGCGACCGTGGCAAGCCGGCCGTGGCCGAGCCCTTGTTGCTGGGCATCACCAAAGCATCGCTTTCGACCGAGAGCTTTATCTCGGCCGCATCGTTCCAGGAGACCACCAAGGTGCTCACGGAAGCGGCGATCCAAGGCAAAGTGGATCTGCTCTGTGGTTTGAAAGAAAACGTCATCATGGGCCGCTTGATTCCGGCGGGTACCGGCTTGGCGAAATACACCAAAGCCGACATCGAGATCGATGAACCCGAGGGTCAAATCAGCGGAGTCTCCGAAGCAACGGGAACGTAGTTTTGACATTCTGTAGTTATTTTGTTAGTAAAAGGATTTTCCTAAGGGGAGTTAGACTGACGAATAGCTCCCAAAATCCAACAGCCAACGAGAGATTATGCCGACGATCAGTCAATTAGTGCGCGATAGCCGCGAGAAACAACGCCGTAAGAATACCGCGCCGGCGCTTCAAGGGTGCCCGCAAAAGCGCGGTGTCTGCACGCGCGTGTATACCTCGACGCCGAAAAAGCCCAATTCGGCCTTGCGTAAAGTGGCGCGAGTTCGCCTGACCAACGGGATCGAGGTTACCTCTTATATTCCTGGGGTCGGCCATAACTTACAGGAGCACTCGGTCGTGTTGATTCGTGGCGGTCGCGTCAAGGATCTTCCCGGAGTGCGTTATCACATTGTTCGTGGAACTCTGGACTCGATCGGCGTACAGGAAAGACGTCAGGGGCGCTCCAAGTACGGCGCCAAAAGGCCGAAGTAGATTTTATGCCGCGCAAAGGTGAAGTCCGAAAACGCGAAATACTGCCGGATCCCAAGTATGGGGATAAGGTCGTCGCTCGGTTCGTCAACACGATCATGAACCGAGGCAAAAAGAGCGTCGCCGAATCGATCTTTTATCGTTCTTTGGACATCGTGACGGCGAAAACCAAAGAAGACTCATTGGGGGTATTTAAGCGGGCGATCGAGAATACGCGCCCAACGGTTGAAGTCCGCTCGCGCCGGGTCGGCGGCGCGACTTATCAAGTGCCGGTGGAAGTCCGCCCGCAGCGGCGACTATCGCTGAGTATGCGCTGGCTGATCGACTCGGCGCGTGAGCGCGCCGAGAAATCGATGGAGGAGAAATTAGCGGCCGAGTTGATCGATGCCGCGAATAATCGCGGCACGGCGATTAAAAAGAAAGAAGACACGCATCGAATGGCGGAGGCCAATCGGGCCTTCGCGCATTATCGCTGGTAGAGTCGCAAGGAAACTAGGCAGGTGAAAGGAGGCGGGTGATCCGCCTCCTTTTTTTCCTGGCAAAAGAAAAATGGCAAGAACCGTCCCACTCGAGAAGACCCGCAATATCGGGATTATGGCACACATTGATGCGGGCAAAACTACGACCACGGAGCGCATCCTGTATTACACCGGGATCAACTACAAGCTCGGCGAGGTCCATGAAGGTACCGCGACCATGGACTGGATGGTCCAGGAGCAAGAGCGCGGTATCACGATCACCTCCGCAGCGACGACCTGCTTCTGGCGCGATCATCGAGTCAACATCATCGATACGCCGGGCCACGTCGATTTCACCATCGAGGTCGAACGGTCGCTGCGCGTGCTCGACGGCGCGGTTGCGGTCTTCTGTTCGGTCGGCGGCGTCGAGCCGCAAACCGAAACGGTCTGGCGCCAGGCCGATAAGTACGGCGTGCCGCGTTTGGCGTTTGTCAACAAAATGGACCGTCTAGGCGCGGACTTTTTCCGCGTCGTCAAAATGGTCGAGGATCGGCTCGGCGCCCGTCCGGTGGTGTTGCAACTGCCGATCGGCGCCGAGGATAAGTTTTCCGGCATCGTTGATTTGGTGACCATGAAGGCGGTTGTCTGGGAAGATGAAAGCCTGGGTGCCAAGTTTCACGAAGAGCCTATTCCCGCCGATCTCAAGGCACAGGCCGAGGAGTATCGGGAAAAACTGCTCGAGTCGGCCGCCGACAGCGACGAAGCGATCATGGAGAAGTATCTCGAAGGAAAAGAGATCTCCGAGTTTGAGTTGCGGCGCGCGATTCGCCAGGGGACGCTGTCTCTCAAGATCGTACCGGTGGTGTGCGGCTCGGCTTTCCGCAACAAAGGCGTCCAGCCGATGCTGGATGCCGTGGTGGAATATTTGCCTTCGCCGCTCGACATTCCGCCGGTCAAGGGGGTCGAGGCGGGAAACAACAAGCCGGTGGAGCGTCCCGCGAAAGATGATGCGCCTTTTTCGGCTCTCGCCTTTAAAATCATGACCGATCCCTTCGTCGGCACGCTGACATTTTTCCGGGTTTACTCAGGCTCGATCGCTTCCGGATCGAGCGTCTACAATTCGACCCGGAGCAAGAGGGAAAGAATCGGCCGCTTGCTGAAGATGCACGCCAACAAGCGCGAGGAGATCAAGGAAGTTTACGCTGGAGATATCGCCGCTGCGGTCGGGCTAAAGACTGCGACGACCGGCGACACGCTTTGTGATGAAAACAAGCCGGTGGTACTGGAATCGATCGATTTTCCCGACCCGGTTATCTCGATTGCGATCGAGCCCAAGAGTAAAGCGGACCAGGAGAAGCTCGGCTTATCGTTGCAAAAGCTTGCCACCGAAGATCCGTCTTTCAAAGTTCGCACGGATGAAGAAACCGGGCAGACGATTATTTCGGGAATGGGCGAATTGCATTTGGAAATCATCGTCGACCGCCTGCTCCGTGAATTTAACGTCGGCGCCAACGTCGGTAGACCGCAAGTTGCCTACAAAGAAACCGTGCGCAAGAGCGTCGAGCAGCAAGGACGGTTCGTACGCCAGACCGGCGGACGGGGCCAGTACGGCGATGTGTGGATCAAACTCGAACCGCAGCAGCCGGGCGCCGGGTTTGAATTCGTCGACGCGGTCAGGGGGGGCGCGATCCCGCGGGAATATATCCCCGCCGTTGAAAAGGGCGTAAAAGAAGCGACCGAAAACGGCGCGCTCGCCGGATACCCAGTCGTGGACGTCAAGGTCACGCTCTTTGACGGCAGTTATCATGACGTCGATTCCTCGGAGATCGCCTTTAAGATCGCCGGCTCGATGGCGTTCAAAGAGGCGGCTCGCAAGGCTCAACCGGTTCTGCTCGAACCGATCATGTCTGTGGAGGTTGTGGTGCCGGAGGACTTTATGGGCGATGTGATCGGTGATATTAGTTCGCGGCGCGGCAAGGTTCTGGGCATGGACACGCGGCCGGCGGCGCAGGCCATCGATGCCCGCGTGCCGCTGGCGCAGATGTTCGGTTACGCCACCGATCTTCGTTCGATGACCCAGGGACGCGCCACTTACACGATGCAGTTTTCTCATTATGAGCCTGTTCCGGCAGCGGTGGCCGAAGGCATTATCGCTAAGTTTGATGGCAAGTCGGAAGAAGCTGTATGAACGAAAAGATCAGGATTCGGCTAAAAGCTTACGACCACCGCGTGCTCGACCAGTCGGTGGGCGAGATCGTCGAAACGGTCAGACGCACGGGCGGCCGAGTCGCCGGACCGATTCCGCTGCCGACTCGGATCGAGAGATTCACGGTCAATCGCTCGCCCCACGTCGACAAAAAGTCCCGGGATCAGTACGAAATCCGCACGCATAAGCGGCTGCTCGATATCCTTGAACCGACGCAGCAGACCATCGATGCCTTGGGCAAGCTCGATATCGCGGCAGGCGTAGACGTCGAGATTAAGCTACAGTAAGGCGGGCCAGCCGGACCAAAAAAGACGCAAACTGGAATGCAATGATGACGGGATTGATTGGCAGAAAAGTCGGCATGATGCAGTTCTATAGCGCCGAGGGCAACTTGATTCCGGTGACGGTGGTGGAGACGGGTCCGTGCGTCGTGGTTCAAAAGAAACTCACGGCTACAGACGGCTACAACGCCCTTCAAGTAGGTTTCGGCAGCAAGAAGGCGCAGCGCGTGAATAAGGCAGTCCAGGGGCACATGGCCAAGGCCGGCAAAGGCGCATTCGAGGTCCTGAAAGAATTTCGCATCGAAGACGTGTCGCCCTATGAAGTGGGCCAGGAGATCCGGGCCGGCGATCTCTTTAAAGTGGGCGACCGGGTCGATGTCTCAGGAGTGTCGAAGGGTCACGGCTTTACGGGCG
>JAICHC010000006.1 GCA_025922795.1 Candidatus Binatia bacterium
AATCGCTTATCCCCGCGCTGCGCCATTCGATGACCGCCGCGGTTATTCGAAGCTGCCGCGATTCCAGTCGCGGCTGGAGGCGCAAAAATACCGCGTGACTCAACAAGTGCGACAGTCGGAAACTATGCTGACGCTGTTCGAGCAAGGCATTGCACCGCCGTACGCGGAAAAGGCCTCGGCCGGGCTCGATATTCGCGGCGCCGACGGCCAACCGCTTTTTGGTTATGCTCAGTCGGAATTTTTGTTCGAGAAGATCGAAAACATCCCGTCCCTGGTGGTCAAAACACTGCTGTTTCTTGAAGACCGCGATCTCGACCAAGCCGTCATGCCCTGGCAAAATCCGGTGATTGAATGGGACCGGACTGTAAAGGCCGCGATGATGTACGTCGGCGCCAAGCTCAATCTACCGGTGCCGGTGCAAGGCGGCAGCACGCTCGCCGTTCAGCTGGAAAAGTTTCGCCATTCCCCCAACGGCCGCACCGATACGCCGATGGAAAAGCTGCGTCAGATTATCGGCGCGAGTCTTAAGGCCTATCGCGAAGGTCCCAATACCCGCAGCTGGCGCGAGCGTATTATCGTCGATTATATCGACACCGTGCCGCTGGCCGCCGCTCCCGGCTATGGCGAAATCCATGGTCTCGGCGAAGGCCTCTACGCCTGGTTCGGCATGCGCCTCGACGACGTCGTGGCGGCGCTGAACTCATCGGAACTAACGACCGCGAAGGTGCACGCGTTTAAACATATCCTGGCGTTGCTCATCTCGGTGCGCGCGCCGTCGGTCTATCTGGTTGACGAGCGAGAATCTTTGGACGAAAAAGTCAACCAGTTTACGCGCCTCTTGGCGCGCGGTGGCATTATCGATTGGGAGATGGCCGCCGAGTTGCAAGAAACGCCGATCCGTTTTCTCCCCACCGCACCGCTGCCGCCGCTGCCGTCGTCAAGCAGACATAAAGCGGCCAACGCGATCCGCACCAATATGATGGAAGCGCTCGGCGTCGGTAATCTTTACGATCTCAACCGGCTGCATCTGCAGGTTGACAGCACGTTCGATGTCGCGTTGCAGAAAACAGTCACCGAATTCTTAAGCCAGCTGGCCGACCCGCAATTCGTCAGGTCAAACGGGCTGAACGGCGAGCGGCTGCTGGAAAACGCCGATCCGTCGAAGGTGATCTATTCATTTCTGCTCGTGGAAGCAACTCCGACCGGTAATCTGATCCGTGTGCAGGCGGACAACTTCGCCGCGCCCTTCGATTTTAACAAAAGCGTCAAACTGGAATTGGGCAGCACCGCGAAGCTACGCACGATCACGCATTACCTGGAAATCGTGACCGAGCTTCACCGCGAGCTCTCCGGACTGGAGCCAAAGCAGCTTGCGAGAAGGGCGCAAAGCAGCCGCGATACGCTAACCCGGTGGGCGATCGAAACGCTTCGGAGCGAAAAGAATCTTGCGCTTCAGTCGTTTCTCGACCGCGCCATGGCCCGGCAATATTCCGCCAGCCCGGCTGAAGATTTTTTTACGGGGGGCGGATTGCACCATTTCGAAAACTTCGACAAAGACGACGATCAGCGCGTCTTCACCCTGCAGAACGCGTTTCGCAACTCGACCAACCTGGTTTTCATTCGCTTGATGCGCGATTTGGTAAACTACCATCGAGCGCGGCTGCCCTACGACGCCGATGACGTGCTGGCGAATCCCGCCAATGCGGAACGCCGTCAAATGCTCCAGGAAATCGCCGAAGAGGAATCACGCCAGCCGCTCCGCCGCGCCTATCAGAACTATGCCAACCAAAGCCCGGATGAGATCGTTCGCCGGCTGCTCGGCAAGGGCACCAGCGACCGGCGTTTGACCATACTGTTTTTTGCCTGGCGCATCGGCACTAGCGAGAGCGATCTCAAGGCCTGGTTGACAATGAATAAAATTGCGACAACCGAAGCCGATGTCGCCAAACTGTATCGCGCGTATGACAACCCGCGTTTGACCCTGGCTGATCACGCGTATCTTCTGTCGCTCCACCCCCTCGATCTGTGGAGCGCCGGCGAGTTGCGCAAACAGCGAAAGCTCACCTGGGAGAATTTTTACGCCGTTAGCGCCGAAGCGCGCCTGGTTAGCTCCGCCTGGCTGCTCGACAACCGCAATCGGCGCGCCCAGGATCTGCGCCTGCGCATCCGCATGGAGAAAGACGCCTTCAAGCGCATGACACCCCATTGGCAAAAGCTCGGCTTCCCCTTCAAAACCCTGGTGCCGACCTATGCGACCGCCATCGGCAGCTCGTCGGATCGCCCGGTGGCGCTGGCGGAACTTGTCGGTATTCTGGTGAACGATGGCGTACGAAGGCCGTCAGTGAGCCTGAGTGAAGTGCGCTTTGCCGCCGGCACGCCCTACGAAACCATTCTCGAACGGTCACCGGAATCGGGCGAACAGGTCCTGGCGCCCGAGATTGCGCGAACCGTGCGCAAAGCCATGGCCGATGTCGTCGAGCAAGGCACGGCCCGGCGCTTGCAAGGAGTTTTCAAATTGTCCAACGGCAAAGCGATCACCGTCGGCGGCAAAACCGGCTCGGGTGACAACCGCTTTGAAACGTTTAACCGCTCTGGCGCGGTCATCACTTCGCGCGCCACGAATCGGACCGCAACATTTGTTTTTTATATCGGCGAGCGCTACTTCGGCGTCATCACCGCCTACGTGCAAGGACGGGAGGCGGAGAACTATCGGTTTACCAGCGGCCTGCCGGTATCTTTATTAAAACTCCTGGCGCCTACTCTGCTGGTTAAGCTGGATGCGAACTCCGAGCAAACGGCGCCATCAGCCGATGAAATCGCCTTGAAGTCTCAAGTCAAAGCAACCGGTTTGACGAACTAACCCGCTCTCATTCCCTGAAACGGAGTTTCACGATCCTTTTTCCGCGAATTTTGTCACGCACGACCTACGTGCCGCGCCGGTTGCCGAATAGCTCGATATGCAAGCGCGGCGTGTAACCGTAACCATGTCGCATGCACAGGGGCACGATCCAGCGCGCTTTGTCGCCGACTTGTTTCCTGGTCGTGCCCTGCGCCATAATTAGAACACGCGCCGGTTCGACAGTTTTCAAGCGATCGAGAAGTTCAGCAATTTCTCCGAAGTCTGATTCGCTTTCGACCACGAATTTCAGCTGATAATCGTAGTCCCTCAAGTATTCTTTCAGCACCGGTACATTGAGCCGATGTTCATCGTGCCTGCGCGCGAATTTGCCTCGTGCCCTTTTCCACGGCGTGGAGTTGGCCAATTTCGGGCTCAGCGAAACCAAGTCGCATCGGAGCGGCTTAAAAATCGTTCCCGCAGTTTCGATCGTAATATGTTTGCCTCTACGTTTTAGCTCCAGCGCCAGCTCTTCGACGTCACCGGCCAACAGCGGTTCTCCGCCGGTTATGACGACATAACGGGTACGATGTTGGTCGACCCGCCGCAGTATTTGTTCTATCGACCAGGAACCCCCCTCCGGTCGCCACGAGGTGTAGGGAGTGTCGCACCATACACAACGAAGATTGCAGCCTGCCGTTCTGATGAACACGGACGGTATGCCGATCAGGCGCCCTTCACCCTGTATGGAATAGAAAATTTCACTGATTCGCACGGGGTTAACTTACCAAAGCATCGCGAGCAGTAAAACTTGCAACGACGGCTCCGTATGATAGACGTTTAGGGTTGGTGAGCCAGAAAAAATCCGTCGCCTGTAAACACCATGAGCAGGGACATAGAAACTTCGGCCGATAAAGAAGCCTTGGCGGCCGAAGAGCGCAAGATACGCCGTCTGCGCCGCGCCATGGACGTTACCGCGGCTCTGCTCTGGCGGGTGGATTTGACCCTCGAGGAGGCCCAGGACGTCGTCGGCCATGCCAAACACACTGCCCTGCAACTTTTCCCCGACAAAGAGACGGCTTTCGATCTCATCTACGGTTCACGTTTTCGCCGCATTCTGGTGGAAAAATATCGCTTGCAATGAAAATCAGCGACCCCGCGGCAGATCAAAGCTCGCGTGACTATCCAATCATGGACGGCAAATTCATCCGTATTCGCAACGCCAGGCAAAACAATCTCAAGAACCTCGACCTCGACATCCCACTCAACGCACTGACCGTGGTTACCGGTGTCAGCGGCTCGGGAAAATCGACCCTCGCGTTCGACATTCTTTATGCCGAGGGCCAGCGGCGCTATGTCGAGAGTTTTTCCGCCTACGCCCGGCAATTTCTCGACCGCATGGACAAGCCCGACGTGGAAGCGATCGAAGGTATTCCGCCGACCATCGCCATCGATCAAAGCCGGCCGGTGCGCACTTCGCGCTCCACGGTCGGCACCATGACCGAACTGCACGATCATTTTAAGCTGCTCTTCGCCAAAATCGCGGTGCTTTACTGCCGCGGTTGCGAGCGCATCGTCGAGCGCGACAGCCCGCAATCAATTTTTACAAAGCTCGGCGCCTTGCCCGAAGGCACGCCGATGGTACTGACGTTTCCGCTGCCGCCTTCAACCGTGCCTTGGGATGACGTGCGCAACGGTTTGCGCCAGGCCGGCTTTCAGCGTTTGCTCGTCGGTCACGCCATTCAAGAAATCGATGGGATCGAGGGAGCGCCGGCCGGTGACGAAGCGTTGCAAGTGATCGTTGATCGCTTCGCTTTCAGGCCCGAGAATAAAAAGCGTATCGCGGGTTCCATGGAGCAGGCTTTTCATTACGGCAAAGGCCGGCTCAATCTGTTCTTGCCGCAGGACGACTGGCGTTGCGAGCCGTTCAGCAATCATCTGCATTGCCCGCACTGCGAGATTTCTTACCGCGACCCGGTGCCCAATTTGTTTTCTTTCAACAGCCCGCTTGGCGCCTGTGAAACGTGCCGCGGTTTCGGCCGGGTGATCGACATCGATCTCGATCTCGTCCTTCCCGATCCGGGCAAATCGTTGAGTGCGGGTGCCATCAAACCGTGGATCAATCGCGCACGCCGCACGCGCCGTCTGCTTGATTTTTGCGAGCGCAGAAAAATTCCCACCAAAAAGCCATGGGGCGAGCTCACCGACAAGCAGAAGAAACTCGTCATCGAAGGCGACGGTGAATACAAAGGCATCCGCGGCTGGTTCCGCCGCCTCGAGCGCAAAAGTTACCGTATGCATGTGCGCGTGTTGTTGGCCCGCTACCGCGCCTATTTGATGTGTCCCGAGTGCCAAGGTAGCCGCGTCAAAAGCGACGCCCTGCATTATCGGATCGACGGCAAAGACATCGCCCAGATAAACGCCATGAGCGTCGGCGCAGCGCAGCGCTTTTTCCAAGAGCTAAAACCGCCCGGCGCTTTGGACCAGGTGGCGGGCCTCATCCTTGACGAAATACGCCGGCGACTCGGCTATCTCGTCGGTGTCGGTCTCGAATATCTCACTCTCGACCGCCAGTCGCGCACGCTTTCCGGCGGCGAACTCGAGCGCGTCGACCTCACCACCGCCATCGGGTCGTCATTGGTCAATACCCTCTACGTGCTCGACGAGCCCTCCATCGGCCTCCATCCGCGTGATAGCCGCCGCCTGGTCGAAATTCTTCAGCGCCTGCGCGCCAATCAGAATACCGTCATTGTCGTCGAGCATGATCCCGAAATCATAAAGGAGTGCGATTACATCATCGATCTCGGGCCGAAGGCCGGCGAACAGGGCGGCCAGATCATGTTCGCGGGCTCCTATGCAGAGCTGCTAGGTGACGAGCAGTCGCTGACCGCCGCGTATCTGAGCCGGCGAAAGAACATTCCGCTGCCGGCGCGCCAGCGCAAGACCGTATGGCAGCGCGCGATCAAAATCAAAGGTGCGCGCGCCAACAATCTCAAAAACATCGACATCGATATTCCGCTGGGCAACCTGGTCTGCATTACCGGTGTGTCCGGTTCGGGAAAATCGAGCCTGGTCGATGAAGTGCTCCACCGGAATTTAAAAAAACTCAAGGAAGCGCCCGCCGCCAGCCTGACCGATTGCGCGAGTATCACCGGGGCCGACAAGATTTCCGAAGTCGTTCTGGTCGATCAATCTCCGGTCGGCACAACTCCGCGATCGAATCCGGCGACTTATATGAAAGCGTTCGACGGCGTGCGCCGCCTGTTCGCCGCCGCCGATCTGTCGCGCTTGCGCGGTTACACGGCCTCGACTTTTTCATTCAACGTGGAAGGCGGGCGCTGCGAGACCTGCCGCGGCGAAGGTTTCGAAAAAGTCGAGATGCAGTTTCTCTCCGACGTCTACACGTCTTGTGCCGAATGTCACGGCAGCCGCTTCCGCGAGGAAGTTTTGGAGGTCGCTTATCACGGCAAGAACATCCGCCAGGTGCTCGATCTCACTGTCGCCGAAGCCCTCGAGTTCTTCAAAGATAAGGCAGAAATCAAAGATGGGCTCGAGCCGCTATGCGCCGTGGGACTGGAATATGTCCGTTTGGGCCAGCCGCTGACGACGCTCTCGGGCGGCGAGTCGCAACGCTTGAAACTCGCCTCACATATGGCCAAGGCACGCAAAGCCGGCACACTGTTTATTTTCGACGAGCCCACCACCGGCCTGCACTTTCACGATATTGAGCGTTTGCTCCGGGCATTCAACGAGCTCATCGATCAGGGTCATTCCATTGTCGTCATCGAACATAATATGGAAGTGGTGAAATGTGCCGACCATATCATCGATCTCGGCCCTGAAGGCGGCGACCACGGCGGCGAGATTGTCGCCGTCGGAAGCCCAGCCGAGATCGCGCGCTGCGAGCGTTCGCATACCGGCGCCTACCTGCGCCCCCATTTGCAAGCTGACGCTACAGCTTTCGCGCCTCTGCTGGAAAGAAATTCCAGGCTACAAGAGTTCAAAACTTCAAGCGCAGAACCGAATGCCATCGCCATCGTCGGCGCCAAGGAACATAATCTAAAGAACATCAGCTTGAACATTCCCCGTGACGGTTTTGTGGTTTTTACCGGTCTGAGCGGGTCGGGAAAATCTTCGCTGGCCTTCGATATCGTTTACGCGGAAGGGCAGCGGCGTTACATCGATAGTCTCTCCGCCTACGCGCGCCAGTTTCTCGAAGTCCTGGCGCGGCCCAATGTCGACTACGTCGCCGGCATTCCGCCGACGGTCGCCATCGAGCAGCGCCTCAGTCAGGGCGGCAGGAAGTCGACCGTGGCTACGGTGACAGAGATTTATCATTACTTGCGCCTGCTCTACTCGAAGACCGGCAAACAGCACTGCGTGCAGTGCGGGCGGCCGATTCATTCGCTCACGCGCAGCCAGATTCTTGATCGCATCGGCCGCTCCTACCGAGGCAAAGAGATTTTGATTCTGAGTCCCATCGTGCGCGGCCGCAAAGGATTTCACAAGGAAGTGATCGCCGGCGCGCGCCGCTTGGGCTATCGCCGCGCTCGCATCGACGGCAAGCTGGTCGAGCTGCGCGCGCCCGAGCTCACCAACGGCCTGGAGCGTTTTAGGGAACACAATATCGATATTGTCATCGGCAAGGCCATAGCGGGGGGGCGCGAAGTCGAGGCCATGATTGATCAGGGCTTGCGCTTGGGTAACGGTGTGATTCATCTCATCTCCGAGCGCGGCGAGCAGATTTTCAATCAGCGGCTTTTCTGTCTGGGCTGCGGCATCGGTTACGAGCCGCTTGATCCGCGATTGTTTTCTTTCAACAGCCAGCAGGGGGCCTGTCATCAATGCGCCGGCATGGGATTTACCTGGAATTTCGACCCCGATTTGATTTTCGCCGATCCGCGCCGGCCGGTCCGGGAAGTGATCAGCGGCATTTCTCCAAGCTCTTCGGTAAACGGTTCCGAAGTCGAGCGGGCGCTGCAGCGCCTCTTGCAAGAACTGATAGCCGAGCATGATGTCGATATCGACAAGCCGTTCGGCAAATTGCCCAAGAAGGTTCAGCAGACGATTCTTAACGGTGGCACCGGTCGTGGCGCGTTCGTCGGCCTGGTGCCTTTTCTGAACGAGCTCGGGCAATCCCGCGATGGGACAGCTGCGAGCGAGCTCGCTGCCTTGATGACCGAAGCCCCTTGTTCCGGCTGCCAAGGCCGGCGTCTGAATCAACGCGCTCAGGCCGTCAAGGTCGAAGGCCAGACGATTTGGCAGATCACTGCGCTTGCCGTCGATGAAGCGAAAGAGTATTTCGCCGCGCTCGATCTGTCGCGTTCCGGCAACGGCAATGCGGCGCGCGATCAGGCCGTGGCGGATAAGATCCTGCGAGAAATTCAGCAGCGATTGAATTTCCTTTCCGAAGTGGGTCTGCCCTATTTGACTCTCGACCGCCGCGCCGACACGCTGTCGGGCGGCGAGGCGCAGCGTATCCGCCTTGCCGCCCAGTTGGGTTCCAACCTGCGCGGCGTCTGTTACATCCTCGACGAACCTACGGTCGGTCTTCATCCGCGCGACAACGATATGCTGCTGCGCACCCTGCGGCGGCTCGAGCAATTGGGCAACAGCGTGCTCGTCGTCGAGCACGACGAGGCGACGATCCGGTCGGCGGACATGATTATCGACTTGGGACCGGGCGCCGGCATCCGCGGCGGCAGCGTGGTCTGCATCGGGACGCCGGATGAAATTAGGGCTAATCCCGATTCACCCACCGGCGCGTACTTGCGCGCTGTAAAACGTCGTCTCGGACCGCAGCGCGACTTTACTCAGGCGAGCTGGCTCGCCGTTCGCGGCGCCAAGGCGCACAACTTACACAACATCGACGTCAAGATTCCGCTCGGTATGTGGACCTGCGTGACCGGCATTTCGGGTTCAGGCAAGAGCACGTTGGTCCGGGAAGTCCTTTACAAAGGGCTCAAGCTCTGTCTGGGCCAATTCGCCGGTCGGCCGGGCGCGCACAAGGAAATTACCGGCTGGAAGGCCTTGGAGCGCGTCGTCGAAGTCGATCAAACGCCGATCGGCAAGACGCCCCGCTCGGTACCGGCCTCCTACGTCGGCTTGCTCGACGAGATCCGCAAGCTTTACGCGCTCGCCCCCGAGGCCCGATTGCGCGGCTACACGTCGAGCCGGTTTTCCTTTAACGTCAAGGGTGGGCGCTGCGAAACCTGCGCAGGTCAAGGAAAAATTCGCAAGGAGATGAGCTTTCTGCCGGATGTGTTTATCGACTGCGAAGACTGCGGCGGCGAGCGCTTTAACGAAGAGACGCTTAGCATCCGCTTCAACGATAGGAGCATCTCCGATATCTTTCGCATGACCGTCGAAGAGGCCGCGCCGTTTTTTAACGCCTTTCCCAAGATTAACCGGCCGCTGAAAATTCTCGACGAGATCGGCATGGGCTACATCACCCTCGGGCAAGCGAGCAACACGTTGTCCGGCGGCGAGGCCCAGCGCATCAAGCTCGCTTACGAGCTGGGCAAGGAATCCCACGGCAAGACGCTTTACGTGCTCGATGAGCCGACCACCGGACTGCACTTCGCCGACGTGGAAAAGCTGATTCGAATTCTCCACCGCCTGGTCGACATGGGCAACACGGTGATTACCATCGAGCACAACCTGGACATTATCAAAGACGCCGATTATCTGATCGATCTCGGCCCGGGAGGCGGCGAGCAAGGCGGGCAGCTGGTCGCCTGCGGCTCGCCATTGGAAGTGGTCAAAGACGGAAAACACTCCCATACCGCGCGATTCCTACGCGATTATTTGGAAAGCGGCGTGGCGCCTGCGCGAGCTAAAACGCCGTGCGAGGCGACCGGGTAACTTGCCTGCGAGAGTGTTGAGGATGATTGGTTATGGCCTGCGCCTGCGCTGCCCGCGTTGCGGCGTCGGAAAGCTCTATGCCAAGCCGTTCAAAATGTTCGCTCATTGCCCGCACTGCGGCTTGAAGTACGAGCGCGAGCAAGGCTACTTTGTCGGTGCGATTTATATCAACTATGCGGCTACCATCGCGATTGCTGTGCCAGGATTTTTTCTGCTCGACTTCTTCACCGGTATGACGATCCATCAACAGCTCGGCCTCTGGGTCCCGTTCGCGATCATCTTCCCGCTGGTCTTTTTTCACCACGCCAGAAGCCTCTGGCTGGTGCTCGATCATTTTTTCAACCCGCCCCAAAACCTCTACGGCGTGCCGCCGAAAAAATCACTGAACCACTGAGGTTGATGTTCCGGCCCCGCTCGTTCGCGTGTGATCTATTAAGGAGTTCATAAGTAGCTAGACAACAGGGTTTGTTGGACACCAAGGGACGACTCGTTCCAAGCCCAGGCAAAGCATCTGAGCGTCATCGGCCACCACCCGAGCCACGCCCCGAGGTGCTTAATTTTGGGAGTGCGTGCGAAAGCGTCCTTTGAGTCCTGATGCCTGAGCTTTCCACGACTCGCCCCTTCGTCCCAGTAGGTCTACTTACCAACGAACTCCTTAATAACTAACTAAGATCGTTCCATAGTTGTTATCCCAGCACGGCTCTGATGTTTTCATATGATGCAGGTAAGGCATCACAGTCGAGAAGATCATTGTTCAAGGCGTGTTCTGGAGTCAAAACAGGTTTTCCACGGCGCAGCGCCGACATGGCGAGTTTCAACGAACCACTTCCTGGCGGTGCGGACAAAACCAACAAAGCCGCGGCTAAGCCTACAACCAATTGGTTGCGACGAATGGAGGCATAACGGCTGATGCGCTTCACTTTGGGACTGCAGTGGGTCAGCAGCAGCGCTTGTCCGTGACTGATCCGATTCTCGAGCTCGACCGTTAGCACAAATCGATTCAGCGCTTTGGGAATACAGAAAATAATCGAGGCTCCCTCGGCCAATAAGATGTGAAGAGCCTCTTCCTCCGATGGAGAATGCCAGCCGCCGACAAAGGCGACTTCCTTAAATGATGCCAGTTGTTGCAATAACCGGGAGCTTTTTAGTGCCAGATCGGAGTCGATTTGGCGAGCGCAGATGATTCCAAGTAGCCGGCGCTCTAAGAGAGTCGAATCTCCCAAGCCCCAAATCCGTGCCGGTTTACGCTCGAAAACGGCTGCGAGGCTTGTCGGCGGCCTGATTTCACAAATCTCGAAGCCTTTAATCACGTTATCTCGGAGCGTCCTGCAGGCAGGTCGACAATCAGAAACTGAGCCGGCGTTGGCGTTGAAAACTCCCTTATTCTATTCCCACGGCTTACTTACTTATTGTACTTTTGGCAGTCAATAGCCTTGACCGCCCACTCGCAAAGAGCACCGTGTTCTTCGAGAATTTCTAGCGGCACTTGATAGTAACTCTTCAGAGTCTGTCGCGCATTGGGCCGGAACGGTTTCATCTTGCGCCGGCGATATTCTCCGATAGTGGAAGCATCGACCTTGAAATAGAGCGTCCCTTGTGAACGATGCCGAAGAACGTTTCGTCCTGATATAGCCCATACCCACCGAACATCCGCCGGGCCTCGACGCCTTCTAGGTTACAAAGCTGATCGAGCACAAAATCCTTGAACGACTCGTCTTTTTTGTTCATCGTTTTTTGATGGCCTCTTCTCCGAAGTCTTGAACGTTTGAACCGTTGAACTTTTGAACGAGCTTATTTCAACCGACCGCCAGTCCCCCAACCCCCAATACCATCGCGCAAGCGCCTGCCAGGCGCCTGGCCGCATCCGCCTCGCCGAGCAAGCGCGTGCCCATGATCGTGCCGATCAGGATGCTGATCTCGCGTGCCGGCGCGACGTAGCTCACGGGCGTAAATTGCAACGCCGTGAGCACCAGAATGTAGGCGAGCGGTATCAAAACAGCACAGCCGATCGCCTCGTATTTGTGCTGGTGCCACTCGGCGATCGTTTGGTCAGGATATTTTAGTGCGAAAGGCGTGAGGAAAAGCGCTCGCCCCACATTGGCGCCCCAGTCCAACACCAGCGGCGCGATCGCAAAGTGACTGACTGCTTGTTTGTCCCACAAAGTATAAGCAGCGATAAATAATCCGGTGACCAAGGCGTATAGCACTGCGTCCTGTGCGCCGCTTTGGCGCAACTGGCCGAGATTCGTCGATAAAATAATCGCCCCGCCGATAATCAGCAGCGCGCCGCCGAGCGCGATCAAAGACGGTCGCTCACCGAGAAACAAGATCGCTGCGATGCTCGACAACAGCGGTCCCGTGCCGCGCGCCAGCGGGTAGACCAGCGACAGATCGCCGGCACGATAGCCCTGGTTAAGCAGCACAAAATACGCCGTATGGAGGGCCGCCGAGCCTGCCATCAAGCCGATGGCGACGAAATTGATCTCGATCTCCCAGACTTCGATGACCGTGATCGTCACCGGCGTATAGAGCAGTGCCGACAGCACCGCGACCAGCCAGGTAAACGTTGCGTGGCCGCTCGCCCGCTTATTCAGAAAATTCCAGGTCGCGTGAATTACCGAAGCGGCCAGAATTAGCGTCAGAGCCCAACCGGTCATGAGAAATCGATCTGACTATTTCGAGGGAACAGGAGGTAAGATAATCGGATCACCCACCTGAATCAGCCCGCCCGCCACGACATCGGCGCGCAAGCCGCCCCGATGGATCAATCCGCGCAACACTCCCTGACGGCTAAGCTTTTCGAGGTGAGAGCAGGGATCACAGAGACGCGTGCCGCGGAGAATCGTCTCGCCGATCTTGATCTCGCGGCCGACGAGGTGATTGAGCGCCACGCCGCGCGTAACGATGTTGCGGCGCGAAAGAGCTGCCGGCAGATCGATGTCATAGTCCCTCTTGAGCGCTTCGATGGCTTCAATCTCGATCAACGTCACCTCGCGTCCGGTGCCCGGGTCGCTGGAGTAAGTTCCGATCTTGCTGAAGTACCGGTCGCCTTGGAGTCCGCGTCCCGCTACCGCCTTCACCCGCTTCAGTGTTTGCATTGGGGCTCCGCCCGCGGGCGCGATATGTAACGACACGACTGTTCCAGCGGTTCCCAAAAGAAGACTTCTTACTTTCTTTTCGCGACCAACACCGCGAGCTCTGGCGTCTGCATGCCGTCCTTGAGCTGATTGCATGTGCCCTTTTCCAAAATTTCCTGGGCCAAACGCTTGGCGCCGGTGATCGCCGCCTTCGTAAAACCCGATCCGTAGCTCACGCGGGCGACGCCCAGATCCTGTAACTCTTTAACGCTCGGTGATTGCGGACCAGCGAGGATGCTAATCGGCGCCTGGACTTCTTTGGCTACGGTGCCGATTGTTTCAGCCGAATGGAGGAACAGGTAAAAAATGCAGTCGCCACCCGCTTCGGCATAGGCGTTGCCGCGATGAATCGCCTCATGGAGCGCCCTCTTCGGATCGTCGGGCATGACGTGGAAGGAGTCAACGCGTGCGTTGAGGAAAAACTCGCTGCCAAGCTCGCGCTTGGTTTCCATGACCGCTTTGATTTTGCGCAGCTGCTCGGAAAGCTCGACCAATCCGCCCTTGCTTTTCGCCGCGCCGTCCTCGAGATTCATCCCGGCTACGCCGCGCGCCACTAGCGCGCGCACGGTGTCCCTCACGCCGACTTCATCGCCGTAACCGCGTTCGCCGTCGGCATTGAACGGCACGCTCACTGCCGCCGCGAAGTTGCCGCTGAGCTCGATGAACTGATCCCGGTTCATCATTTCGCCGTCGAGATAACCCATCGCCGCCGCGATGCCGCCGCTGGTACCTTGAATCGCCTTAAAGCCCATCTGCTCGAACAACAGCGCGCTCAAGACATCGTAGGCGCCCGGCATAATCAAAATCTCCGGTGCGCGGACAAGCTCTCTGAGTTTTCTGCTCTTCTCGTTTGCCGCCGCAAGAACGGCCGCGGGAATTGGCTCCATTAGTGCCTCCGTTGAATTTTGCGATCATCGTAAGACCTAAAGGCGGTGAGAATCAAGGTCACCGAACAGCGGCTGCGCCACATAGAAACGGCGGAAAATTTTAGAAAAGAGGTTACGATTTTATTGATCGACGGTTTTTTCTATCCGCCAGAGTCATTTTTCGATGCGGAATACCGGCTTCGTCGAAAACCCCACCAGCGCAGCGAAAACCCATAGTTTCATAGAATCCGATAACCGGAACCTGAGCGTGGAGATAGATTTTCTTGGCGCGCAACGTTTCGGCCGTCACGATCGCGCGGTTGAGCAATTTCGTCCCGACACCCCTGCGCCGAAATTTCTTTAGCACAGCCATGCGTCCGATCTTGGCGTTGCCGCGGCCGATGACAATTCTCGCCGTGCCCACTGCTTTCCCTGAGATCATCGCCAACAGATGCGTGCCTCGCGCGTCGTCGCGATCGAGCTCCATATCCGCTGGCACGCCCTGCTCACGCACAAACACGCGCATGCGTATCGCGAAGGCTCGTTTCAATTGCTGTTGGGAGGAAACTCGTCTGATGCGCACCATCGTTGGGAATCATTCTGATGATCGGAACGTTTCCGGCAAAACGGTGTAAGGAAAAGTTGCCGCGCTTCGGCGCGTCATTCCCAAAGCCCCTCGGGCAGAGGTAAACCGGCGAGATCCTCCGCGCTCAACCGTCTATTCGGTTCGATGTCGAAGCGTTCGAGCACGGCAATGAGTTGCCGCGTGTGCTGCGCCGAGTGCCAGGTCGAGCGCTCGAATAGCTGGTGCATCGGCGGCGTGCCGTAAAACGTCTTGACCTTTTGCCGGCATGACTTGTCCTCGAGCTGGTTCCACCAAGCCTCGAGGCGCGCGATCATTTCATCGCCGTAACCGACAATCTCAACGCCGGTCGTGCAAGTTCCCGCAGCGGGCGGAACGTTGGCGTTGTTTAGCCAATATTCAACATCGTCGATTGCCGTCTCGAGGAATGCTTCAGCGATGCGGAAAATATGGTGGCTCATGAGCCGGATCGAACGGTCGCGGTTATGAATCACGCGCTCCGCGAACCGCTCATCAGGGATCTGCGTGATATAGCGCTGCGCCGCGCGGAGAACGTTCACCCACTTCGCGAATAGAATCTCGGGAGACAGCGGCGTATGCCCGGAACCTTGCAGGCCGACGAATTCGGCCACATCGTCGAGATTCTGGCAAAAAATATGCTGCTCGCCTCTGGCGAGCACGGGCACCGTGCGCACGCCGAATTTGAACAGCCGCTCCTGCCCGGCGGGATCGTTTAACACATCAACCGCGCTGAACTCGATGCCTTTCTTCGAAAGAAACTCTTTCGCTCGTAGGCAGCTGCTTCAGCCGGGTTGAGTGAACAGGATGAATTGATCGGACATGCTTCCCATTGGAGTCGCTCGACAGCGCAGGCTCTTAACGCAGACCTATCAACGACCGCAAGCGGTTGCAACCTTTATTCCGCTGACTCGCTCTGCTACCATCGCCCGATGAATTCGGTCCGCAAAGCGCTCACCATCGCCGGTTCCGATTCCGGCGCCGGGGCGGGCATTCAAGCCGATCTGAAGACCTTCGCCGCTCTCGGCGTCTACGGTACTTCGGCGATCACCGCGATAACGGCGCAAAATACCGTGGGCGTCACTCAAGTCCTGGCATTACATCCTGCTCTCGTGGCCGCGCAGATCGATGCAATCATCGACGACATCGGCGCGCACGCGCTCAAGACCGGCATGCTCGCCAACGCGGCGATCATCGATATCGTGGCGCAGAAGATTCGCCAGCATCGGTTGAAGAATCTGGTCGTCGATCCGGTAATGGTGGCGACTTCCGGCGATCTGCTGATCAAGAAGAATGCCGTCGCGGCGCTGCGCTTGCAGCTCATTCCCCTCGCGACGGTGGTGACGCCGAACCTGCCGGAAGCGGAGGAGCTCACGGGCCGGCGATTGCGCACGTGGAAAGATATCGAGGACGCGGCGCGGCGCATTGCCGATATGGGCGCCCGGGCCGTGGTCATCAAAGGCGGCCATCGCCAAGGCCCGGCGGTCGACTTATTCTTCGATGGAAAGAAAATTCAGGCGCTCAACGCGCCGCGCATTCGGACCAAAAATACCCACGGCACCGGCTGCACGTTTTCCGCGGCCATCGCGGCAGAACTGGCCAAGGGCGAAAGCCTCGAGGGCGCCGTCCGCGCCGCCAAAAAGTATATCACCGCGGCGA
>JAICHC010000007.1 GCA_025922795.1 Candidatus Binatia bacterium
ACTCCAATTTTCCCGAAGGAGCCTTCCATGTGCGATACAGCGGATGACGGTGTGGGTCTCGGTAACTCGGTTCCGCAAGAGTTGCGGTTGCGCAACCGCGGGCTGCGCACGGCGGATCTTTCCGCGTTAATGCCGTTTGCGCGCGCGCTCGCCAATTCGCGCGAGAATCGCGATAGCCACATCGGCTTCGTCGGCTATGACAAGACAGAATCCGGCAACAAGATCCTCATTGCCATCGACCGCGAATACGATTTGGATGTGCCGCATGCGGTCGCGGCGGCGCTGCGCGAAAAGGGCGCTCACGTGGATCTGCTGGTCGCCGACATGGGGGATCCGGACCGCGTGTTCGACTACACCGACGAGGTGGAGGTCATCATGCGACGCGAGCCGTGGGATCATCGCCCGCGGCGCTGGGAAGGCATGCCGTACATTGAAAACTTCGCGCTGCGCGGCGGCTACGATCTGCTCATTCATGGCAAAGGGGGGCCGATCCCCAAGACTGAATTTCGTTACGAACAGATCCCGTGGCTGCGCGCCGAACATTTTTTGCAGCGCTCGACGACCTATCCGCTCGATCTCCATCTGCTGATCAACCAAAAGACCTGGGATCCGATTTGGGAACACGGCCGCGGCGGGCGTGCCCGGTTGACCGACGCCGAAGGCACCGACATCAGCTGGACGTATTGGGACGAGTATTACGACGGCACGCGCTATGGCTTTTCGTCGACGCCGCGCAACGGCCATCTGTTCGGCCACCCGGTGCCGCCGATTATCGCCAAAGAAGACGCGGCCGGCGTGGTGGCGGGAACGACCAGCCACTTTTCCAAGGCGTTTCCTCAGGTCAAGGTCGAACTGCAGGGCGGGCAGGTAGTCAAAGTGAGCGGCGGCGCAGCTTACGGTGACGCCTGGCGCGATCTCCTCGCGGAAAGCCGGCGCACGCAATATCCCTGCTTTCCGCGTCCCGGACTATTTTACCTTTGGGAAGTTGCCATCGGAACCAATCCCAAAATCATGCGTCCGAGCGGCATCGAGAAACATTCTTCCGGCGGGTTTGAATGGGAGCGGCGCCGTTCCGGCGTCATCCACATGGGGTTTGGCACGCTGTGGCGTTCAGCCGAGGAAAAATGGGCCGGCGAGAACGGCATTCTGTACGGCCATCTGCACATTCACCTGTTGTTTCCGACTTTCACGATCGCCACCAAGAGCGGCAAGGAATACACGATCATTCGCGATGGCCGGCTCACGGCGCTGGACGATCCCGAAGTGCGCCAGCTCGCCGAGAAGTACGGCGACCCGGATGATCTGTTGCGCGAAGATTGGATTCCGCAGATTCCCGGCATCACCTGCGCCGGCTCCTACGAAGATTACGCGCGCAATCCGGGGAAGTGGATTTACGGGCAGAATGCGTAGAACCGTGATCGTGTTCGTGGAACGTGTTCGTGTCGGATCACGTTCACGAGCACCTCACGAACCCGAAATGCTTGCCGTCAATTGAGATCGACCTGCGGCACCGCCGAACGCTTAAATGCCAACGGTGATTACAGTTTCACGTCTACCAAGCTCTTGAAGTCATAGGGTCGGGTCGATATTATCCCCGCGAAGGAGACTTTTTTTAATGGCGGGACGGACGCTTTACGACAAGATCTGGGAATCCCATACGGTCGGGATTCTGCCGACCGGACAGACACAGCTCTTCATCGGCCTTCACCTGATTCACGAAATCACCACGGCGCCCGCGTTCGACATGCTTCGGGAAAACGGCATGGACGTGGCGTTTCGCGACCGCACGTTCGCGACCGTGGATCATATCGTGCCGACGGATGTGCGCCAGCGGCCGTTCCTTGATCGTGAAGCGGAAGAGCTGACTCAGGCGCTGGAGAAAAATGTCGAGCAGTTCGGCGTCGAGTTTTTCGGCCTGGACAGCATGAATCAGGGCATTGTTCATGTTATCGGGCCCCAGCTCGGCTTGACTCAACCGGGGATGACGCTTGCCTGCGGCGACAGTCATACCAGCACCCACGGCGCCTTCGGCACGTTGGCCTTCGGCATCGGCACCAGCCAGGTGCGCGATGTGCTGGCGACCCAGACCCTGGCGATGGACAAACTCCAGGTGCGCCGTATCAACATCAACGGCGCGCTCGGCACGGGCGTTTACGCCAAGGACGTGATCCTGTACATCATTCGCCGCCTTGGCGTCGCCGGCGGAAAAGGCTTTGCGTACGAGTACGGCGGCGAGGTGATCGATCGGATGAGCATGGAAGAGCGTATGACGGTCTGCAACATGAGCATCGAAGGCGGCGCTTTGGTCGGCTACGTCAACCCCGACCAGACGACCTTTGATTATCTGAGCGGCCGGCCGCACGCACCCAAGGGCGATGCCTTCGAGCGCGCGCTGAAGTACTGGAAGTCGGTCGCGTCGGATAGCGATGCCCAATATGACGAGCTGGTCTGCTACGAAGCGAGGGAGATCGAACCGACGGTGACCTGGGGTATCAATCCCGGGCAGTCGGTGGGTATTTCCGAAAGGCTGCCCAAACCTGCCGAATATGCCGATCCCGACGGCGCCAAGAAAGCTTACGAGCATATGGGCTGGCAGCCGGGGGCGCCGATCCTCGGGACGCCGATCAACGTCGCGTTTATCGGCTCCTGCACTAACGGCCGGCTCGCTGATCTCCGGGCTGCGGCTAAGATCGCCAAAGGCCGCAAGGTCAATTCCGCCGTGCGGGCATTGGTCGTTCCCGGCTCGGCGGAAGTCAAAAAACTCGCTGAGCAGGAAGGCCTTCACGAGGTCTTCGAAGCAGCAGGCTTTCAGTGGCGCGCGGCGGGTTGCTCCATGTGCCTGGCGATGAACCCGGACAAGCTCAATGGCCGGGAGGTCTCAGCGTCGTCCTCCAATCGCAACTTCATCGGACGCCAGGGTAGCCCGCAGGGGCGCACGCTGCTGATGAGCCCCGCCATGGTAGCCGCCGCGGCGCTAAACGGGAAGGTCGTCGATGTGCGCGAGTACGAGTGAACGAGGAAAGATGAGCGAGATTATCAAGATCGTCCAAATCGAAGGCTCCGCCGTGCCGATGCGCGGCAACGATATCGATACCGATCGGATCATTCCGGCGCGCTACTTGAAAGAAGTGACGTTCGCGCGCATGGGCGAGTATCCCTTCTACGACGAGCGTTTTGACGGGGCGGGCCGGAAGAAGGATCATCCGTTCAACGATCCGGAGTACAAAGGCGCAGCGATCCTGTTTGTCAATAAAAACTTCGGTTGTGGCTCCTCGCGCGAGCACGCGCCCCAGGCGCTGCACCGTTTCGGCATCAAAGCAATCGTCGGCGAGTCTTTCGCGGCGATCTTCGCCGGCAACTGCACGATGATGGGCGTGCCGACGGTCACCGTCGGCGCCAACCAAATCGAACAGCTGATGAAAAGCGTCGAGGAGAGCCCGCGGACGCAATACACCGTGGATCTGGAAAGCAAGACTATTTCCTACGGCGAAAAAAAAATCGCCATCGACTTGCCGGAAACCTATCGCACGGCGCTCACCGCGGGCTCGTGGGATTCGACCGCACTGTTGCGCGCCAATCTCGAACAAGTGCGCAAAACCGCGGCGAAGCTGCCCTACATGTCGGGATTCTCGAATTAACGCCCGCTAATCGGATCCTTAATGATTGCATCCGCTTGCCGCGGGCTTTCGGGGTTGCGACAGGATTGAGAATTGTCTCAACGGCCGCGCGTATGGTAGCGGCAAGTTGTCGGCGGATTGTTGCAGTGGAGTGAGAGTGAGATGAACGGCGAGCTGGCGGAAAAGCCGGTCGTGAGAACTAATCGATCGATTTGCACAGATGGGAGAAAAGCCATGGCGAATAAATGGGACGAACGCAAGAAGGCGCAGGAAGATGAGTATTTCGTCAAGAAAGAGCGCGAGCTGATCGCCAAGATGAAAGAAAAGCAAGAAGCGGAAGCGCAAGCGACGGCCAAGGGCGCTTTTGACATGAAGTGTCCCAAATGCGGCGAGACTCTCAAGGAACGCACCTTTCAAAAAATCGTGATCGATCAGTGCAGCGGCTGCCATGGCATCTGGCTGGATGCCGGGGAGCTCGAACAAGTGGCGGAGAAAGAGGGCGCCAGTTGGCTCGGCAAGTTCTGGCAAAAAAACGGCTGACGGCCGAGAGGAGGAGAGATCGTGAAAACTCAAGCTCGGCTGTTCTTGCTCGTTGCGATTGCGTTCTTGTCGCCGCCGGCGATGCATTTGCAACTGGCTCAGGCGCAGGAAGGCAAAATCGTGCCGTACGTGCCGACGCCTCAAGAAGTCGTCGACCGCATGCTCGAGCTCGCCGAAGTCAAACCGGGCGACGTCGTTTATGATCTCGGCTCGGGGGATGGGCGCATCGTCGTGACCGCGGCCAAGAAGTTCGGCGTCAAGGCGGTCGGTTTTGAAATCGATCCGCAGCGCATCAAAGAATCGCACGAGAACATTAAAAAGGCCGGCGTGGGACATCTGGTCGAGATTCGCCAGCAGGATATCAGGACCGTCGATCTGTCCGCGGCTAGCGTGCTGACGATGTATCTTCTGCCAGAAGTGAATCTGATGATCCGCCCGAACATCTGGAAGATGATGAAGCCCGGCTCGCGCATCGTTTCCCACGACTTTGACATGGGCGATTGGAAGCCGGTAAAGACCGAGAACATAAAAGACGGTTCGAATTGGGACCACACGCTCTATCTCTGGCGCCTCGACGCGGCGAAAAAATAATCGCTCGCTCGAGCGCGAGTGGCTGCTGGTTCACCGAGACCCTCGCGACGTAGGACACGCGTGCTCTGTTCCATCAAATTGATAAGCGCCATGAAAATTCGAGTGGCCATCATTGCCTTGGCGCTGATCGCGCAGGTTCTCAGCGCCGCGGTCATGGCGGCCGAGATCAAAATCGGGGTTGCCGAGGCGTTGACGGGCAATGCTTCTCAATACGGCATGCCGATCCGCAAAGGCATCGAGCTTGCTGCGAGCGAAATCAACGCCGCCGGTGGGGTCCCCGGCACCAAGCTCACGCTGCTGTTCGAAGACGAGCAGGGCAGAAAAGAAGAGGCCATCAACGTTTTCAAAAAGCTCATTTTTCAGGATCGGGTCTTGATGCTGTTTGGGCCGACGCTTTCCAACTCGGCGCAGGCTTCGGATCCGGTGGCGCAGGCTGCCAAAGTCGTCGTGTTCGGTACTTCGAATACCGCCGACGGGATTACCTCGATCGGGGATTATGTGTTTCGCAATTCCGTCACGGAGGCCGACATCTTGCCGGTGACGCTGAAGGTCGCCGCGCAAAAGACCGGTTTCAAAAAAGTTGCGGTGCTCTACGGCAACGATGATATCTTCACCAAGAGCGGCTACGATAACTTCGCCAGGGCGCTGCAGGCGCTCAAGATTCCGGTCACGACGACCGAGACCTTCGCCAAGGGCGACGTCGATTTCAAACCGCAGCTCACCAAGATCAAAGCGAGCCATCCCGATGCAATCGTGCTTTCGGCCCTGATTGCGGAAGGCGCGCCGATCATGGTGCAGGCGCGCCAGTTGGGTATCAACTTGCCGTTTATCGGCGGCAACGGCATGAACTCGCCTCGAGTCTTCGAGCTGGCCAAAGACAGCTCGGACCATCTATGGGTCGGCAGTCCGTGGTCGGTGGAAAATCCCGCGGCGGAAAATCAGCGTTTCATCGCCGTCTACCAAAAGGCCTATGGCACATTGCCGGATCAGTTTGCCGCACAGGCCTACGATGCCATGTACATCGTGAACCAGGCCCTTAGAAAAATGAAGCTGACCGGCAAGCTCGCGGCCGATCGCAAAGCCCTGCGCGACGCCTTGCCGTCAGTCCAGTGGACCGGCGCCACCGGGCCCTTCAAGTTTCGCCAAGTGGCGGGTCGCGACGGCAAGCCGGCCGGCTACGACGCCGTCCAAACCGCTATCGTCATGATGACGAAGAACAACAAGTACGTCATCCAGAAATAGCGAATGCTCGCGCAACAATTCGTCAACGCCATTTCATTGGGCGGCGTGTACGCTCTCTTCGCCCTCGGCTTCACTCTGGTCTTCGGCGTGTTAAACGTCGTCAACCTGGCGCACGGCGCGGTTTTTACGCTCGGCGCTTACGCCGCGCTGCAGACCGCTTTGTATTTTCACGCGCCGTTACCGGCGGCGATCCTGGTCGCGGCCGTCTGCAGCGCGGGCGCTGGTTGGATTCTCGATAAGCTCGTCTTCGCGCCACTGCGCGCCCGGCAGGCGCCGCACTTGGCGCCGATGGTCGCGACCATCGGTGTGGCGATCGTCTTGACCAGTGTCGTCGAAGGATTTTTCGGCGCCGAGAATTTGCGCTTCCCGACCGGAATTCTACCGACCGACACGCTGAGCCTGGCCGGCCTCCATTTCACGTGGCTCGAGCTGCAAATCGTTTCCTTGGCTTTTTTGTTGATGGCCGTGCTGCTCTGGGGTTTGAAAAAAACTCGCGCCGGGCGCGCCCTGCGCGGTGTGGCCGAATCGCCCAAGGCGGCGGCGCTCTTAGGCGTGAACGTGGAAGCGCTATTGCGCGTCACCTCGGTCATCGCATCATTACTCGGCGGCGTGGCCGGAGTGTTGATCGCGCTTTATACCAACGCCGTTTTCCCCCACATGGGTCAACCCATGCTCCATAAGGGAATCGCCGTGGTCATTCTGGGCGGCATGGGCGATATCCGGGGCGCTCTGCTCGGAGGTTTTTTCCTCGGCTTTGCCGAGGTCTTTTCGGTCGCTTACATCGGATCGACCATGCGCGATGCCGTAGCTTTCGGCTTGCTGTTCATCGTGTTGTTGCTCCGGCCCGAAGGACTCTTCGGCCAAGCGGCACAACGGCGCGCGTGAATTCCCGCGTTCGGCGGCCGCAGTTCCGATTTCATGGAATGGCTCGAAAGTTTCTGGGCGACCTACAGCACGCTCGTGCTTTCGGTGGGCACAAACGTCCTGCTTGCCCTGTCGATTTATTTGACGTTGGCCTGTGGTCTGCTCACGGTCGCCAACGCGGCGTTCATGGGCATCGGCGCCTATACCGCCGGGCTGCTCACGGTGCACGCGCACGTGCCGTTTTTCTTCGCGCTCCTTTGCGGTTCACTGTTGCCGGCATCGATAGCTTTGCTGATCGGCCGACCGACTCTGCAACTTTCCGGCGTTTACCTGGCCATGGCGACGCTCGCTTTTGGCGAAGTGGTGCGGATCCTGATTCTCAACGCCGAAGACACAACCGGCGGCGCGCTCGGGCTCAACGGCATTCCGCAGCTGACCGGCTGGTTCGAAGTGGCGCTTGCCGTGTTCTTAGCGCTTTATGTTTTGCTGGCTCTCGCGCGCTCCCGCATCGGCCGGACGATGAAGGCGATCTGCCAGGATGAGACCGCCACCGAGCTGATGGGCCTCGACGTGCGCGCGTATAAACTATTCGTCTTCGTCTTAGGCGGCGCGCTCGCCGGCCTGGCCGGCGCGCTTAACGCTCATTTCACGTTTTTTATCAGCCCCAATGAATATGGCTTCGAACGCGCCGTGGAAATCCTTGCCATGGGGGTTCTCGGCGGCACCGGCAGTCCGTGGGGAGCGGTGATCGGCGGCGTGCTGATCACTCTGCTCCCTGAGCTGTTGCGCGGTTTGGGGCACTACCGCCCGCTGATCAACGGCGTGGTTTTGATCCTTATCATCCTCTATTCACCGCGCGGCATTTGGGATCTCTTGCGCCCGGCGCGCTCAGTGCGCGGGCCGGCGGCGAATTGATCATGCTCACGCTCTCGTCGCTGTCGAAAAATTTTGACGGTTTGCAGGTGCTGCAGGACGTAAGCTTAACGATCCCCGAGCGCGTTATTTTCGTTTTGATCGGCCCCAACGGCGCCGGCAAAACCACCGTGTTCAATCTCGTCACCGGCCTCTTGGCGCCAAGTGCAGGGATCATCGAATTTTATGGCGAGCGGCTCAACGGCATGCCGCCGCATCGGGTGACCCGCCGCGGTATTGCGCGCACGTTTCAGAACATTCGTATCTTCAAGGAAATGACGTTGATCGAGAATGTCTCGGTGCCGCTTGGCAGCCGGCCGCGCTACGGCGCTCTGAGCGTGCTGTTGCCGACCCGGCGATACCGTGAGGCTGAACGGCTCGAGACCGAGCTGGCGCGGACGCTGCTCGCCAAGGTCGGGTTGGCCGATCGGGCGGAACGTCTCGCCGGCACGCTTTCCTATGGCGAGCAGCGTCGCTTGGAAATCGCACGGGCGCTGGCGACCGAGCCGAAGCTGCTGTTGCTTGATGAACCCGCCGCCGGCATGAACAGCAGCGAGAAACAGCAGCTGATGGAGGAGATTGTCAAGCTCGATGAAAGCGGCTTGAGTGTATTGATCATCGAGCATGACATGAGCTTCATTATGGGACTCTGCCGCGAGATCACCGTATTGAACTTCGGCAGCGTCATCGCGCGCGGCGCACCCGATGAAATTCGCGCCAGCCCTGCGGTCATCGAGGCTTATCTGGGCCGCGGAGAATCACCAGAATTGAGCGACGGATGAGCGCGTTTTTGCAAGTCAGCGGTCTGCGCGTCCACTACGGCATGATTGAGGCGGTCAAAGGTATCGACCTGACGATTGCCGGGGGACGGATCACCGCTCTATTGGGGGCCAATGGCGCCGGCAAGTCGACCACGCTGTTGACCCTCTCGGGCTTGCTCCGCTCCAGCTCCGGCTCGATCTTCTTTGACGGCGTCGAATTGCGCGATTTGCCGCCGCATCGGATCGTCGAGCTTGGGCTCATTCAAGTCCCCGAAGGGCGAGAGATTCTCACCACGTTGTCGGTCCGCGAAAATTTGCTGCTCGGCGCCTATCGACACCGCGACGAAATCGAAGAAGATTTGGCAAAGGTGCTGGTTCTGTTTCCGCGGCTTAAAGAAAGGCTGCACGGGCCGGCGGGTAATCTCTCCGGCGGCGAGCAGCAAATGTTGGCCATCGCCCGGGCGCTCATGGCAAGGCCAAGGTTATTGCTGTTGGATGAGCCGTCCATGGGACTGGCGCCGCTGCTGGTTCGAGAAATTTTCAAGACCCTGCGCGGTTTGAACGAAGGCGGCTTGACGATCCTTTTGGTCGAACAAAATGCCCGACAAGCGCTGCGGATTGCTCATTTTGCGTACGTTATGGAAAACGGCCGAGTGGCGCTTGCCGGACCGAGTGAGGAGTTGCTCGATAATCCTAAGGTGATCGATGCTTACCTGGGTGCCTGATTCTTTAACCGAGCATGCGGCGATCGAAGCCCATGGAACCTTCAATCCGCTGCAATGCCGACATTGGCTGGCCGATCCGGGACGAGTACCGTTTCAATGGATTGACGGTGTTGTTTCAATTTGTGCGAGGTTTCACTTATCCTGCACTCATCTGTAGGGCTTTCCTTCGGAAGCCTGTCGAGAATTCCTCATTCTGTCATTTTTTGGCTGGTCCCGTACCGTGCAAACAATTGGCACGAATTCTGCCTCTGTCCTGAGCAATCCAGGCTTTACAGAGGAGGTTGTCTTCATATGGATGAGATACTCACGGCGGGTGAAGTTGCCGAGCTTTTACAAATCCACCCACGGACGGTCTATAAGCTGGTTAAGGAAGGCTCACTCCCCGGGCGCAAGTTCGGTGGCGGTTGGCGCTTCAGTCGATCCGAGATCCTCGCCATGGTGTCGCCGCAAGGTAGCCCGCCGCCGGCGCGCAAGTTGCACACCGAAGAGCGTTAGTCCGGGTTTTGCCCTGTCAATCCATCGATATAGCTGAGTGCCGATTAGCCGCTCGAATTAGCTAAGATCCGCCCGGTGCCTCGCCGGGCGTTTTCTTTGCCACAATTCGGCGCATCTTTGCGTCCATCATGCAGGTGCGGGCTTGACTTCCAGCGCGATCCAACGCTAGGAGATAACAACACAAATTGTTTCTGTTTCAGAACCGGTAAGCCAATGAGCGGCGCACTTGCGGGTATCAAAATCGTTGAAGCGGCGAGTTATGTCACCGGTCCGTTTGCCTCACAGCTGCTGGGCGATATGGGCGCGGAGATTATCAAGATCGAAGAACCGAAGCACGGCGATCCATTTCGCGGCTGGGGGGAACGCAACTACGCGGCGACGTTCTGCAGCCTAAATCGAAACAAGAAAAGTATCACCCTGGACCTGCGCAGCGAAGAGGGTCGCGAGATCGCTTTCAAGCTTGCCTGCGGCGCGGACGTGCTGATCCAAAATTTTCGGCCTGGCGTGATGGACAAGCGCGGTTTAGGCTACGAGGACATCAAGAAGGACAATCCGAAGATCGTCTATTGTTCGATCTCCGGCTTTGGTCCGAAAGGTCCCTACCGCGACATGCCCGGATATGACACCGTCGGCCAGGCGCGCAGCGGATTGTTGAGCCTCTTGACCGACCCGGGCAAGCCGCAAGGAATGGGGATATCGTTTTCCGATCACCTGACCGGGATGTATGCCTGCTACGGTGTTCTTGGGGCGCTGATGAACCGCATGCTGACCGGCCAGGGTCAGCACGTGGAAACCTCGCTCTTGCGGGCGTCGGTTTCCTTTGTCAGCGAAAACGCCGCGCGTTACTTCGAGACCGGCCACGTGCCGCGGCGCAAGCATCGCACCACGACGGCCGGCGTGTTCGCGTTTGAAGACCGAAAAGGGCTGCCGTTCGTGCTGCATATGTCCTCGCCGGATAAATTTTGGCTGGGCTTGTTCGAGGTCGTGGGGAAACCCGAGTGGGCCCGCGATGCGCGTTTCAACAATCGCAAAGCGCGAACCGAAAACTACGATCTGCTGGTCGAACAGTTGCAGCCAATTTTTCGCGGCGGCGAGAGAGACGGGTGGCTGCGCCGACTCACCGAGAAAGACGTCCCCGCCGCGCCGATCAACACGCTCGACGAAGTGTTTGCCGATCCGCAGGTGAAAACCTACGGATTTCCAATCGAGGTTGAGCATCCGAGGATGGGCAAAATGAAACTTATCGGCAACGCCGTCGATATGAGTCGAACGCCGCCGAGTATCGATACCCCGCCGCCCATGTTGGGTGAGCATACCGAAGAGATTCTCACGACGCTCGGTTACGATCGCGCCAGGATTGCGGCGCTCCGCGGCAAGGGAGCGATCTAGGTTGAAAGAAAACGAGTATCCTGCCCATGCGCCACGCGAGCCTGGTTCCGCTCTCGCACGATCATCACCACGGGTTGGCCCTGGCGCTACGCTGCCGTAAACAGGCTTTAGGGCAGATTCGGCCGATGGGCGCGCCCGGCCTGCGCGAACGAAGTAAGGAATTTCTGGAATTTTATCGCGGAAACCTGATTGCGCATTTTCGTGCCGAGGAAGAAGTGTTGTTCCCCTTGCTCCTCGCGACGGTGCCGCAGAGTTCCGCAATCATCGATGAGCTGGTGCGACAGCACGATGAGATTCGCCGCGCGATGCCGGAACTCGAAGCGGGTGCGAGTTTGGCGAAGCTAATGTTTGACCTGGCGGATCTTCTCGAGCGTCACATTCGTAAAGAGGAACGCGAGCTGTTCCCCCTCTTCGAGCGGAATTTAAACGCGGATCAGGCGGAATCGGCGGGTAAAGCGCTTAAACAGATCCTTGAAGCAAAAACGCCAGCCGAGTAAATACCGCGACCCAAGAAGCCGACCTGGGATTCAAAATTTCAAAGCCTTCCGGATCCTCGTTCCCACGGGAATGCGAACTCCGGTTAGAGGGACACCAGCAATCTGCTATTCCATGATTTTTAGCAGCACATGCCGGCGATTTTTTGTGTGGGGCCTCACCTCGGTCGGCCAGCGTCCTTCTTCGACCGCCTTATCCCAAGCGGGACTGGTTAGAACGTCCGGGCTTTCGAGCTCGTAAATAGCCGTAAAGGTCGGCTCGTTGGAAATATCAATCGTCTTGCGCTCGCCGCCGATGTTCATCGTCAAGGTGCCGCGTTTGTAGCGCGTGATTCCAACAACCCCGGGCACCTTACTCAAGTTGGGCACGTGCTCCTGATCGTAAACTTCATTGAAAAGGGCCTCGTGCTCGGGGTCGACGTCCATGCTCGCGATCATTAGATATTTTGCTTTGCCTGGCATAGTCGGGTGTCTCCTCGTCAAGACCTGACCAATTACATCCCAAGAAAGGACGAGATCTCGGGAGCGGGAGATTTAATTTCAACGACGATCGACTCCTCGAGGGCTTCGACTCCGTGCGGCACGCCTTTGGGATGGCGGCAGACATCGCCTGGATCGAGAATGTATTCTTCCTGACCGACCCTCATCTTGACCTTACCTTTGACGACGTAAGCGAGCGATTCGTGCGCGTGCACGTGCAGCGGAGCGCCCACGCCGGGCGTGTAGTGGATTTCCAAAAACGTCATTTCATCGCCCTTGATGAGCGGCTTGACGATCAGATCGCCGCCGTACATCGGCTTGCCTTCGATGGCCTTCACGACAATTCCTTTAACATCGGTATTTTTTGACAAGATCATCGTCGTTGGGCTCCTTGGTATTTATATTGGTATTTATAATAGTTGAGAAAGCACATGATCTGCCGACTACGAGAAAAACACGTGGAGTCTATCGGCGCCCGCCGGAGTTGTCAATTAATGCATGGCCGAGCTTCGATCGGCCTAGATCGGCCTTCGTGCGGCTCCGAGCCTGACTTGCACGGCGCAAGCACGAATGAGATGAGTGAGGTGGCAGGATTTTATGATCGTCCTCTGATTACTTGACACTCGGTCGAATTCGTAAGGAGTGGCGCGGCAGCTATGATCATCGATCTCCATTCGCATTTTTTTCCCGTCGAAGCCCTACAGAATCTTGGTCGGTATCAAAATCACGCGCCGAAGCTCGTGCTTGACAAGGGCAAGCTTTCGGTCACCTCGGCGATTGGCTCTCGCCCGGGACTTAGCGCCGGGGCTTACGATCCGCTGGCACGGATCAAAGCGCTCGATGAGATGGAGATCGATTTGCAGGCGATCTCACCCTCGCCGATCTTGCTCTTCTACTGGGAAGAGCCCGCGGTGGCAGCGCACTTCTCGCGCAGGCAGAACGAGGCGATTCAGGCCGTCGTCCACAAGCATCCTGATCGTTTGGTCGGCTTCGGCAGCGTGCCGCTGCAAAGTGTCGAAGAGTCGATCGCGATTGCTAAAGAAGCGAAGGGTCTGGGGCTCAGAGGCGTGGAAATCGGCAACGCGGTGGGCGACAAACCGCTCGACCATCCCATTTTCGACCCCTTTTTCGCTGCGGCGCAGGACTTGGACTTGTTGCTGTTCGTTCATCCGCTCGAAGGCGGCTTGGACGCCGACGATCCGCTGGCAGCGATGCTTGGCAACGTTCTGCAATTTACGTTTCGCACAACGATGATGATCGAGCGCATGATCGTGAAGGGCATGTTTGACAAGTATCCCAATCTGCGTCTGTGCCTGTCCCACGGCGGCGGCTTGCTCGCCTTCAACATCTGGCGGCTCGACCATTCCTACGGCTTACGTCCTGAGTTGAAAAACGTCATTCCGCACAAGCCGTCGCACTATCTGAGAAAGCTTTACTTCGACTCCATCGTTCATTCGGTTTCGGCGCTGCAATACCTGAGTGCGGTCGTGGGCGCCGACCGGGTGGTGATCGGCACGGACTATCCGATGGCGATGGGCGATTTCGCCGCGGTGGGCAAGCTCAGGCAAGTCGACGTGACCGACGCCGAGCGTGAGATGATGCTCGGCGGCAACGCCGCGCGCGCCTTGGGCCTTTAGATCGGCGGAACCGACAACTGGTTTGATCGACTTCACGGGCGCGAGTAATGTGTAGCCTCAGTTCGTTGTCATTCAGTTCGAGGCGGAGCGAGAATCGAGGAGGTCGCCATGCGCATCGACGTGCACGCTCATTTGTTTTCCAAACCATATATCGACGGGCTCCGGCGCGTGTTCGGCAACGACTCATCGCCGGCGGGGCAGGATGCGCAGCGCTTGATCAAATGGATGAGCACGGACCGGCGCATGACCGAGGTCGAAGGCCGGCTGGAAGAAATGAAAAAATGGGGCGTTGCCCTGCAGGTGCTGTCGGTTCCGTTTCACGGGGCGTTGGTAACGGACAAATCGGCCGCCGCCGATTTGACTCACATGGCCAACGATATGATCGCGCAGCCGGCGCGCGCTCATCCGGATCGATTTCGCGTTCTGTTAACCTTGCCGCTGCAGTTTCCAGAGCTGGCGATCGAAGTGCTGGATAGCTTTGCCAAAGAACCAGCAGTCGTCGGCGCAGCTCTCATGGGCACCGCCGGCGGGAGGCCGCTCAACGATCCAGCGTTCATGCCGGTTTACGCCGAGCTCGAGCGGCGCGGTTTGCCGTTCTTGCTGCATCCGATCTCTCCGCCTGGGCTCGACTGCATGCTGGAGATGAACCTGGCCAACGTGGTGGGATTCATGTTCGAGACGACTTTGGCGGCAACCCGGCTGGTATTTGCCGGCGTATTCGAGCGGCACCCGAAGCTGCAGATGATCTTTCCCCATCTGGGCGGCTTGGCGCCGTATCTCATGGGACGCATCCAGTGGGGCTACGAGCGCTTCCCGCCCTGCAGGGAAAATTTGAGCGGGCCGCCGGAAACTTATTTCAAGCGCTTTTACTACGACACCGTCTGCCGCAATGTGCCCGCGCTGCGCATGGCGCTTTCCATGTTCGGCGTGGATCACATCGTTTTCGGCACCGATATTCCCTTTCGCGAAGACATCGACTTGCAGCTGCAGGATTTGCAGGATCTGCGGCTCAATGATGTCGATCGCGAGGCGATCGACTCAGGCAATGCCTCACGGCTGCTCCGTATCAAACTTGGGCCGAGTGAGTAGGGTATAGATCCGGCATCGCCCAAGGATCCGAAAAGAGTTATTCATTAATTATGCTGGGTCGTTTAATTTTGCTGTTCACCATCGTGCCGCTGGCCGAGCTTTACGTCCTGATCAAGATCGGCAATCATATCGGCGGCTTCAACACGGTACTTTTCGTGTTCCTCACCGCCGTTCTGGGAGCTTTCCTGGCGCGTCTGCAAGGTTTGCGCACTCTGCAGCAAATTCGCTTGAGCCTGTCGCAGGGCCAAATTCCGGCGGAGGAAATGATCGATGGCGTGCTGATTCTCGCCGGCGGCATTCTATTGTTCACGCCCGGTGTGCTGACCGACCTCTTCGCGCTGGTATTGCTGTTTCCCTGGACGCGGACGCACTTCAAGCGCTGGCTGCGGCGCCGTTTCGACCGCATGGTGGCGTCAGGCAATGTCCGGCTTCACTATCGCGGCGGCGGCTCTGAAATCTAATGTTGCGGTCCGATGCCGTGCTTGGCGCGCGCGTAATCGCACCGCTGGCGTTCAGTTGGCGGCGCGACCGTCAATGTCCGAGGGGCTCCCCTTTGACGTTCGTGTCCAGAATGATCCCGCGGGCCACCAGGATCGGCTTGGCTGCTTCCCGCAGACCGGGCAATCGCCTGGCGAAAACGATTCCGGCGATGACACAAAACCCGCCCCCGATCGCGACGACCATGGGAGCACCCACTTCGTCGGCGGCCGATCCGGCCAGCAAGCTGCCGAGTGGCGCCATCCCGACCAGCATCATCGTGAACAGGCTCATCACCCTGCCGCGCATCTGGTTATCGGCCAGGGTTTGCAGCGCCGTATTGCTTGCGGCGATCAAGACCATCCAGCCATAGCCCACCGCCACGAGAAGCAGCAATGTAAGCCAAAACACGTGGGAGAGCGTGAAACAAATGAGGCCCGCGCCGAATTCCACGGTGGCGAAAGCAATCACCCGGCCTAGTCCGATGATATTTTTTCTTTGCGCGAGAAACAGCGCACCGACA
>JAICHC010000008.1 GCA_025922795.1 Candidatus Binatia bacterium
ACGATGTTTTCAGTCCGACCAAACCGAACGAGTTCTACGAGTATAAAACGATGAGCGGCGTGTTGCCCAATCGCAACATTGCCGCGCTGCGGCTCAACTCCAGCGTCGTCAAGTGGTACGAAAAGGCCGGCGGCATTCGCAAAGACAAGTTGCCTGTTGCAGGCGGCGATAAATACGTCGGTCTGGTCATGCTGTTTAGCACCGAGACCGGCGAACCCCTGGCGATTTTTCCCGACGGCTATGTACAAAAACTGCGCGTCGCCGGTGCGAGCGCGATTGCGGCGCGTTACCTCGCCCGTAAAGACGCCAAGGTCATGGCGTTGCTGGGCGCGGGTTGGCAGGCGAGCGCGCATTTGGTGACCTTGTCGCTGGTCTGCAATTTGAAGCAAGTGAAGGTGTTCAGTCCGACGCCGGAGTCGCGCCGGCGTTTCGTAACCGACTGGTCGGGAAAAGTGTCGGCACAACTGATCGAGTCTGCCAGCGCTGCGGAAGCGATCGACGGCGCCGATTTGGTCATCTGCACGACCAATTCGATTTCATCTTTGTTCGCCGGCGAAGCTTTACAACCCGGCATGCATGTCTCCTGCGTCAAGCCGTGCGAGCTCGACGTTTTGACCTACAAGCGTTCCGATCCATTGATCATTCATTGGACCGAGGCGAAGCCGTTTCAGATCGCCATCGGTGTCGATCGTCAATCGATTCCCGACGTTGCCGAAGGCTGGCAGCATCCGCTCACGCGCGAAGACTGCGCGGTCTGGGATTTTCCGACGCTCTCTCAACTGGTCAACGGCCAGCATCCCGGCCGAACTAAAGATGATGCGATCAGCTGCTTTTGCAACAATGTCGGACTGGGCCTACAGTTCGCCGCCGTCGGCAGTGAAGTGTTGGCACGGGCGCGCGAGGCGCGCGTAGGGCGCGAGATTCCGACAGATTGGTTTTTAGAGGATGTGCATCCCTAACGTCGTTCCAGGTTTCTAGTTTTTAGTTTTGAGTTACAAACAAGGAATTATAAAACCACAATCTTGATTTTTGCCGGCCCGGGATAATCGTTAGCGGATAGCGACGACCACGCAGGTTTTTTCGAATGACCTTTGCCGGCTGTTGTGAATTTGTTTTTGGCGCTGGATGGCCGGCAAAAATTTGGTTTTTTATTGACAGTTCGAAACCACTTTCGTAAACTGGAAACAGCAGAGAAAGGAGGTGGTCCAGACATGATTGATCAATGTATTGTCTGCGAGGTGGCTGAGACTTAGGCTCTAGGCGGGATCTTTGACGGGGATTCGGGCCTGGAGCCTGGGAATCCCCCTCAGTCCACCTAGTGGGTCCGCTTCAACGGTCGCTTGCGCTGCCGCTTGAAGCGGACCTTCTTTTTTCCAGCAGATCGAGCGCGGCAATGGCCACCTTTCTCGCCTGCTCGTCCCCACCGTCGCGGTTTTTTCTTAGGGCAACCACAAACTCTTCGTCCGGTGCTCCCAAGTTCGCCAGCGCGATTGCCGCGGAGTTGCGCACCTTGGCATCGGCATCTTTCAAGTAAGTCTGCAGCAAAATATTTTTTCCCGCATCATTGAGCTCGGCCCTTAGCCTCAGACCGATGGTTGCGGCGACTCTGACCGTCGCGTCCGGATCGCCGAGGGCCTTGAGTAAAGCCGCTGAACTCACCGCGTCGGATAACGTCAAGTCGCGTAGCGAGTAGAGCGCCATTCTCTTTTGAGGGACCGTGCCCCTGGCGCACAGCTGAATCAACGAATCCACCAGATTCGGATCCTGTTTGGCGATCCGGATGAGCAGCAGGGCGATCGCCCAGCGAATATCCGGCTCGGGATGACCGAGGGCGTCGAGCAGGCTTTCGATGGCGGCCGCGGGAGGTTGCGGCAAGTGTCCGAGAATATACGCCACCGGCCAATAATTTCGATGACCGGCGTCGACTAATCGTTGATTTAAGATTTCACGCAAGCGAGGCAGCTCGGCAGCGAGAGGAATCAGTTGATCGACAGCAGCGCGAAGAGTTGGTTTATCGTGATGATCCAGGTCGGCGATGAGCGTCGCAGTTTGCTGGTCATCGAGTTCCATGCTCAATCCGCGCGCTTGTCAATTGCGAAGCTTACCGAAATGAGGTGTGGGCGAAGCGCATTAGGGCGCGCGTTTAGATTTCCAGAAATTGCGGGCAGTCGGTGAGGTTGCGGTTGCCTTTCGGTGTGACTAGAACGACATCTTCCAAGCGCACCCCGCCGACGCCGAGATAATAAAGCCCCGGTTCCACGGTAACCACGTGGCCAGCGCGCAGCGTGGCGTCGACCGGCGCGATGCGCGGCGGCTCGTGAATATCCAACCCCAAGCCATGCCCAGTGCCGTGAAAAAATCCCTGCATCCGGCCCTTGATTTTTCCGGTGTGAAATCCGCGTGCTTCGAACAGATCGAGAATCTTCTGGTGGACCTCTTTGCCGTTGACGCCGTCGCGGATGTCGGCAAAGCCGATCTGCTGTCCTGCTTGCACGGTGGCGTAAATCTCTTTGAGCCTGTCGGAGGCGCGCCCGCGCACCACCGTGCGGCTCAAATCGCCGAAATAGCCGCTTTGCTGCGAACGCGGAAAAATATCGAAGATGATCGACGTGTTTGCCTTGACTGGGCCGCTGCCCTCGTGATGCGGGTCGACGCACTGATTGCCGGATGAGATGATCGTGTGGCTGGGCAGCCAACCTTGAGCCATGATCGTGGTGTTGACCGCGGTCTTGAGCATTTCGGAAGTCAGTCGCGCGCCGTTCAGGTACAGGTAGCCGTCCCGCTTGGCCTGGGTTCGCTTCAAAGTTCGAATGCCGGCCTCGAGGCCGAGTCGCGCGACGCGCAGCGACTCGGTAATTTGTCTGACTTCGAGTCGGTCCTTGGTTTCGCGCTCGGGCCAAAACGGATCGCGCTTGATTTGTACGCTGTAGCCTTTTGCGCGGAGCTGATCGGCGAACAACACAGAAAAATTCGCCGGAACGATGAGCGAACGGATGCCGCGTTCGCGGAATAGCAAGTCGAGGATGTCGATCAAGGCGATCGGATACTTGCCGAGCTTGCGCAATTTTTTTTGATACTGAGAAAGAGAAAGAACGCGGTCGACCTGCGCTTGCTTCCTGGCGCGGTCGATTTCCAAATCGCTCATGACCGCGAATTTGATGTTTTTGTGTTGAAAAAAAATAAATGGATCCGGCACAAAGAAGCCGACCGCGTACAGCATGTTGGAGTCGCCTTCGCTTGCGGCGACGAGCAGCAGCGCCTGGTCATTGCGCAGTTTCGACGGATCGGGCTCGCGCGTTGCGCGGTCCGCGGCGGTGTGTCGGTTACGTTTCGATTCGAACATGATTTTTTCGCTCGGGGAAATCGTGTGTTTGCAGCGGGAATAGTAACCCGCGCCACGGCGCAGCGCAACTTTCAGCGGCTCCGGCGGTCTCGTCGGCGCAAATTGATTGACAGGGCAGGCGCTTTTGCTATGATTCACCGACTCTTTTCGCCGAATCACTTCGATGCCACATCCGAGGATATTCCTGCCATGACGCAAATCGACAACTTCAACAAGTTGCGCGAGCTCAATCAAAAAGCGGAAGCGGGCGGCGGCGAAGAGCGCGCCCGGCGCCAGCACGAGCAGGGCAAACTGTTGGCGCGCGAGCGCCTCGACATCTTGCTCGACAGCGGCAGTTTTGTCGAGCTCGATCGCCTGCGCACGCATCACTGCACCGATTTCGGTTTGGATAAACAAAAATATTTGGGCGATGCCGTAGTCTCCGGCTATGGCGCGATTGACGGCCGCCTGGTTTATGTCTACTCACAGGACTTCACCGTGTTTGGCGGCAGTCTCAGCCGGGTCGTCGCCGACAAAATCTGCAAGGTCCTGGACATGGCGGTGAAGAACGGCGCGCCCTTGATCGGCATCAACGATTCGGGTGGGGCGCGCATCCAGGAAGGCGTCGACAGCCTGGCCGGTTACGGTGAAATTTTTCAGCGCAACGTAATGGCTTCCGGGGTGGTGCCGCAAATCACCGCCATCATGGGCCCGTGCGCCGGCGGCGCAGTGTACTCGCCCGCGATTACCGATTTTATCTTCATGCTCAAGACCAACAGTTACATGTTCATTACCGGTCCGGATGTCATCAAAACCGTGACCCATGAAGAGGTGACGAAAGAATCGTTGGGCGGCGCCGAAACCCACGCCGGCAAAAGCGGCGTGGCGCATTTTACGGTTCAGAGCGAGAAGGATTGCTTGCGGATGATTCGCGAGTTGATGGGTTTTCTGCCGAGCAATAATCAGGAGGACGCGCCCTTCCGCACGACCACCGATGATCCGCTCCGGCGCGACAAGCGCTTGAAGGATTTAGTCCCGGATAATCCCAACCGTCCTTACGACATGAAGGATCTCATCTCACTGATCGTGGACGAGGGTTATTTTTTCGAGGTGCAGCCTGAATTCGCGCGCAATATCTTAGTCGGTTTTGCTCACCTTGGCGGGCGCTCGGTCGGCATCGTCGCCAACCAGCCAGCGCATCTGGCCGGCTGCTTGGACATCAACGCCTCGGTCAAGGCGGCGCGCTTCATCCGCTTCTGCGACTGCTTCAATATTCCGGTCGTGACCTTTGTCGATGTGCCCGGTTTTCTTCCCGGTACCGAACAGGAATACCACGGCATCATCCGCCACGGCGCAAAGCTGCTTTACGCCTACGCCGAGGCGACCGTGCCGAAAGTCACGATCGTCACTCGCAAGGCCTACGGCGGCGGCTATATCGTCATGTCGAGCAAACATTTGCGCGGTGATATCAACCTGGCTTATCCGACCGGTGAGATCGCCGTCATGGGACCTGAAGGGGCGATCAATATCGTTTTCCGCGAGGCATTGCAGAAGGCCGCGGATTCCGCAAAGACGCGCGATGATATGGCGGCCCACTACCGCGAGACTTTTGCCAACCCGTTCAAAGCCGCCGAGTCGGGCTATGTGGATGCCGTGATCTACCCTGAAGACACGAGGCCGACGCTGATCCGCTCGCTGGAAATGCTAAAAAACAAACAAGATCACAACCCACCCAAGAAGCATGGCAATATTCCGCTTTGAATTAGGCGCTGGTCGGGGCGGATTTCAAACCCGCCCCCGCAGATTCACGCGTCACGGCGCGCGCCTGTATTTGCATGTTCAAACGCATTCTCATCGCTAACCGGGGCGAGATCGCCGTCCGGATCGCGCGCGCATGCCGCGAGCTCGACATTGAAACGGTGGCGGTTTACTCCGATGCCGACCGTGAATCGTTGCATGTAAAGTACGCCGATTACGCCTACCGGATCGGTCCGGCACCGTCGACCCAGAGTTATTTGGCAATCGACCGGATCATCGAGGTGTGTAAAAAAAGCCGAGCCGAGGCGGTCCATCCGGGCTACGGCTTTTTGGCCGAAAACGCCGCCTTCGCGCAGCGCTGCAAGCAAGAAGGCATCGTATTTATCGGTCCTTCTCCGGATGTGATCGATCGGATGGGCGATAAGGTCAAAGCGCGCCAGATTATGAAAGCCGCCGGCGTGCCCGTGGTGCCCGGCTCGGACGGTATTTTGACGACCGAAGAAGAAGTCTTAGAAACCATCGAATCGATCGGCTATCCCTGTATGTTGAAAGCAGTGGCCGGCGGCGGCGGCAAAGGGCTTCGCTTGGTCCGGTCGCGGCGCGAAATCTCGTCGGCCTTTCGCGCCGTCGGCTCGGAGGCGTCATCGTCATTCGGCGATGCCCGGCTCTACGTCGAGAAGTTCATTGAAAGGCCACGTCACATCGAAATCCAGATTCTCGCCGACAACTACGGCCGAGTCATTCATCTATACGACCGCGAGTGCTCTATTCAACGGCGCCATCAAAAAGTCCTCGAGGAGTCGCCGGCGCCGGGAATGGATGACCGCACGCGAAGGCGAATCGGCCGAATCGCCATCCAAGGCGCGCGCGCGGTGGGCTACGTTGGCGCCGGGACCTTGGAGTTTCTGCTCGATCAGGCGCAGGACTTTTACTTTCTCGAAATGAATACCCGCCTCCAAGTCGAGCATGCGGTGACCGAGCGGGTCGTCGGTATCGATCTGGTTAAAGCGCAGATCGAAGTGGCCGCCGGTGGCTATTTGCCGTGGCGCCAGCGCCATATTACCCAAACCGGCCACGCCATAGAGTGTCGCATCTACGCCGAAGACCCGGAGCAGGACTTTATGCCCTGCCCGGGCAAGATCGAAGGATTGCGCTTGCCGGAAGGGCTCGGCCTGAGAAACGATTGCGGCGTTTACGAGGGCGCCGAGGTGCCGATCTATTACGATCCGATGATCGCCAAACTGATCACTTGGGGCGAGAACCGGGTCGAAGCCATTTTACGGATGCGCCGCGCTTTGCGCGAATACCAGGTGCGCGGCATCAAGACCAACATTTCGTTCAACCAATGGATTTTACGCCACCCGCGCTTCATGTCGGGCGATGTCAATACCGCCTTTATCGACCAGGAATACCGCGCCTCGAGCAGCGAAGAAGTGCTGCCGCACAAGGAGATCGCGCTCGCGTCGGCGGCGATCGCCGCGTTGCACCGCGAACAAGAGCAAACTTTGGGACTGCTGGCGAGAGGCGCCGCCGAGCCGTCAAAGTGGCGCGAGCAGGGTAAGCGTAGTTCGCTGCGGCGCCATGAAACGTTTGCGCGCCGCGGTTGGCGCCGTCCATAGAAGATTGAAGTCATGGCCTTTATTGCCAAAATGGGCGAGCAGGATTACCTCGTCGAGATCGAAGAGAACGGCAAATCGGTGTATCGCGTGTCCGTGGACGGCAACGAGTTCCTGGTCGACGGCAAAAAAACCGGGCGGACCAATTACTCGCTGATCGTCGACAACCGCTCCTTCGAGATCGAAGTCGACAATACCGACGACGAATACCGCGTGCTGGTCGACGGACGCAATTACCGTATCCATCTGGTCGACGAGCGGCGCGTGCGCATCGGCAGCGCGCATGCGGGCGTCGAGCTACAGGGGCGCCAGAGCGTTTCCGTGCCCATGCCCGGCAAAATCATCGCGGTACTGGTTTCCGAAGGCGACGCCGTCGACAAGGGGCAAGGCTTGGTGATCGTCGAGGCAATGAAGATGGAAAATGAAGTGCGCAGCCCGATTGCCGGAGTGGTGAAGGAGATCAAGGTCAAACCCGGCGACACCGTTGAGGGCGGCGCAGTGCTAATCGTCGTCGAGTAACATTTTTTCGCGCTTTTTTGCTCGAAATTCTTGTCACTCCATTCCAATCATGTTATAGCAGCGCTGCATGATTCCGAAAAAATGTTTTTTCACCAAAGGTGTCGGCGTCCACAAGGAAAAACTGGCATCGTTCGAGTTAGCGCTGCGGTCCGCGGGCCTGGCTTATTGCAATTTGGTGTTGGTCTCGAGCATCTATCCGCCGGGTTGCAAGCGCATCTCCAAGGAAGAAGGAATCAAACTCCTGCGCCCCGGCGAGATCGTCTTTTGCGTTTACGATCGGGAAAGCACGAACGAGCCCAATCGATTAGTGGCGGCCTCGGTGGGTGTCGCCATACCGGCCGATCAGGAACAGCATGGCTACCTCTCCGAGCACCATTCTTTCGGCGAGACCGAAGAGAAGGCCGGCGAATATGCCGAAGATTTGGCCGCCAGTATGTTGGCGACTACGCTTGGCATCGAGTTCGATCCCGACACCGCCTGGGACGAGCGTGAAAATCTCTTCAAGATGTCCGGCAAGATCGTCCGCACGTCGAATATCACCCAGTCGGCCATCGGCAATAAGGATGGGCTGTGGACCACTGTATTCGCCGCCTGCGCCTTTGCCAACGACGACAGCTAACGACCCGCGGGACGCCTCGGGTTATTTCACCAGCCCCCTTTTACCTTCGGCAGCGAACAAAGCGGACAATTCCAGTACTGGAGTGCTGGAGGAGCGGATTTTGGACTCATCACTCCAGTCGTAATTAGTCAATTCCTCTTTCGCGCCGGTTCATTCCGAAGCGCGCGATATAGGCGACCCCAATGCTGATCAGGTAAAGTAGCGCGAGCGGGACCATGAGGAGCATCTGAGCGACCAGGTCCGGCGGCGTTAGCACAGCCGCGAACAACGCGACGGCAATAACGGCGTAACGGCTATGGCGAATCAGCAAGCGATGATCGATGATTCCGACGCGCGCGAAGAAAAAAGCGAGGACGGGCAACTCGAACATTATTCCGAAAGCCAGTACCAGGCGGGAGACCAGTGAAAGGTAATCGCCGACTCGAAGCAGCGGCTGGATAGCGATCGCTTCGTAGCGGGCAAGCAGGAACCCCAAGCCTTGCTGGATCACGATCAGGTAGCAAAACGCCGCGCCGGCGATGAAGAAAAACGAGCCGAACAGGACGAAACTACGGGTGTAGCGCTTCTCGTGTTCGTAGAGGCCGGGCGCGACAAACTGCCAGAGCTGCCAGAGCAATACCGGCGAGGCGACGATGACGGACGCGGCGAACGCAACTTTCAGTTTAGTAAAAAACGCTTCCGTGACGGAGGTGCCGATCAGGGTGAGCCCTTCGATTTCAAGGCCGCGCAGCGGAGCGGCCAGGAGCGCGAAGAGATCATCGACGACGAAATAGCAGCCGAAAAAGGCGAGCGCGAGCGCGATAACACTTTTAACCAGCCGATCGCGCAGCTCGGCAAGATGGGAGGTAAAGGGCATCTGGGCGCCGGCCGCTTGCCCGGTACCCTGGATCGTGCTCACTTTTTCTCTGGTGCGGGATCGGTGTCAGACGACGCGGCGGGTTCGGCGGGGTGTTCGTCCGGCGCGGGATCTTCTTTTGTGCTCGCCTCCGCCGTCGACTCTTCGACTTCTCGTTCCATCTGTCGGAACTCGTCCTTCAATTCGTCGGTGGCGCGGCGAAATTCGGCCATGCCCTTGCCCAGGGCCTTGGCGAGCTCGGGAAGTTTCTTAGGACCGAGGACGACCAGCGCTAGCCCTAAAATCAGGAGCAACTCGGGCATACCGATGCCGAACATAACGCTAAGCTATGTGATTTCCCGGAGCTTGGCAAGATTGGCTAGCATCCTCGACCAAACCCGCCCGCTGTTGCCCTTGAACCATCCGAGGTTTCGGTAACATGCCTGCCGGTTTTGCATGGCACCGGTCAAGTGGTAGCCTATAGCGATGGGACGGACTGCAGTTGTCGTCGATCGAGAGTACCTGAAACACCTGCCGGGGAATACCCATCCGGAGCGGCCCGAGCGAATTCAAGTGCTGCTCGATCTTGCCGGTCGCCTCGATCAATCGAAGTTTACCTTATTGCCGCCTCGAGCGGCGAGCCGCGCCGAAATCGAGCAAGTCCATGGCCTCGATCACATTCGTCTCGTCGAATCGACCTCAACGGTCAACCGTTATGCTTTGGACGGTGATACGATCACCAGCCGCGATTCGTTCGGCGTCGCTTTGCTTGCCGTCGGCGGCTTTTTGAATTTGCTCGATTCGATCGCGGCAAAAGAGAGCGCCAACGGCCTCGCACTGGTCCGGCCGCCGGGCCACCATGCCTTGCGCAACCGGGCGATGGGCTTTTGTTTGTTCAACACCATGGCGATCGGCGCCGGATATCTCAAGCGCCAACACCGTGCCAACAAAATTATGATCGTCGATTGGGACGTGCATCATGGCAACGGCACCCAGGACGCCTTCTACGATGACCCGTCGGTGCTGTTCGTTTCGACTCATCAGTTTCCTTACTATCCGGGGACCGGAGCCGTGACTGAGGCAGGCGCCGGTGCCGGCACGGGCTATACGATCAACGTGCCGCTTCCCGCCGGGTGCGCGGACCGGGAATATCTTCAGGTCTTCCAAGACATCATCGTGCCGGCGGCCGAAAAATTTCGGCCCGAGTGGGTTCTGGTTTCCGCTGGTTTTGATCCGCACCGGCGCGATCCGCTGGGCGGCATGGATGTGACGGAACAAGGATTCGGCACGATGGCGCGCATGCTGCTCGGGCAGGCAAGAAAATTCGCCGGAGGGCGGATCGCGCTTCTGCTCGAAGGCGGTTACGATCTCGCCGGGCTGCGCAACTCGGTGGCCGCCGTATTGACCGAGCTGCAAGCGCCCGAAACGACCGTTGAGGAGCGGTTGCCGCTGGCTGAAAGCGGCATTGAACCGGTCATTCGCCGAGTTCTGCAAGTGCACGAAAGATTTTGACAAAGTACAACACTATTGACCCTCTGGGCCGACTCATCTATGTTAGCGATACCTAAACGTTAACAATCCTCTACAGATCGGTTACGCATCGTGGACATGAATCAACAACGCAGAGTTGTCGTGACGGGGCTAGGTTTAGTTTCGCCCTTGGGGACCGGGGTTGAAAAGAATTGGCACTCTTTATTGGAGGGCCGCTCCGGTATTCGCAACATTTCGCGCTTTGCCGCCGAAGGCTTCGCTTCGCGCATCGCCGGTGAGGTGCCGGATTTCAAGGCCGAAGATTACATCGAGCCCAAAGAGATCAAAAAGATGGATCTCTTTATTCAGTATGCTCTCGGTGCGGCGGCGATGGCGATGGACGACAGCGGCCTAAAAATCGAGGGCGAGTTTGCTGAAGAGGTCGGCGTCATCATCGGCGTGGGCCTGTGCGGTATCGACACCATCGAGAACACCAAAGAATCGTTGCTCCAAGGCGGGCCGCGCAAAATCTCCCCATTTTTCATTCCCAAAGTCATCTCCAATTTGGCGCCCGGGCAGGTGGCGATTCGCTACGGTGCGAAAGGCGTCAATTGGACGCCAACCTCGGCTTGCGCTTCCGGCACTCACGCGATTGGCGAAGCGTTTCACCTGATCCGCCGCGGCATGCAACAGGCGGTGATCACGGGCGGCGCGGAGTCGGCGATCACGCCGCTCAGCGTCGGCGGCTTTGCCGCCATGAAGGCCCTGTCGACGCGCAATGACGAGCCCGAACGGGCGAGCCGGCCGTTCGATAAGGAACGTGACGGTTTCGTTATCGGCGAGGGCTCCGGCATTTTGATTCTTGAAGAACGCGAACACGCGCTCAAACGCGGCGCGAAGATATACGCCGAGGTGATCGGCTACGGAGCCAACGGCGATGCCTATCATATGACGGCGCCTTCGCCGGAAGGCGAAGGGGCGGCGCGCTGCATGCGCCTGGCGCTCAAAGACGCGGGGATTGCGCCGACCGACGTCGACTACATCAATGCCCACGGGACTTCGACCGAATACAACGACGCCAATGAAACCACCGCGATTAAAGCCGTGTTCGGCGAACAGGCGGCCAAGCTGGCGGTGAGCTCCACCAAGTCGATGACCGGCCACCTGCTCGGCGCCGCGGGCGCCGTCGAGGGTGTATATTCGGCGCTGGCGCTTTATCACGGCATGATCCCGCCGACGGTGAACTATGAAAATCCCGATCCTGCTTGCGACCTCGATTACGTGCCCAATCAAGCGCGCAAAGCCGGCATCGAAGTCGTGTTGTCGAATTCATTCGGTTTCGGCGGCACCAACGGCTGCGTCATTTTCCGGAGGGCACAGTGAGCCGGCCGCCGCGCCGCGCCGCGATCCTCGGCACCGGCTCGGAGTTGCCATCCAAGATCGTGACCAATCACGATCTGGAAAAGATGGTCGAGACCAGTGATGAATGGATCACCGTTCGCACCGGCATCAAAGAGCGGCGCGTGCTCGAAGACGGCAAAGGCAACGCCGATATGGCTCTACAAGCGGCGCGCCGCGCGCTCGCCGACGCGCGCATGGACGCCAAAGATCTCGACGCGATCATCATGGGCACGGTGACGCCGGACTATCCTTTTCCGAGCTCCGCCTGCGTTCTCGAAGACATGCTCGGCGCGCGCAATGTGTTCTCCTTCGACGTCGGCGCGGCGTGCTCGGGATTTTTAAACGCACTGTCAGTGGCCGATTTATTCATCAGCACGGGTAAAATCAACAATGCGCTGGTCGTCGGCTCGGATGCGCTCAGCCGTTTGCTCAACTGGAAGGATCGCGGCACCTGCATTCTGTTCGGCGATGCCGCCGGCGCGGTGGTTCTGGGCGCAACCGAAAACGGCTCGGGCGTGCTCAGCACCCGATTGCGCACCGATGGTTCCTACGTCAAAACGCTTTACGTGCCGGCGGGCGGCTCGCTCAAGCCCGCCACCGCTGAGACCGTGCGCCGAAACGAGCACACGATCACGATGAACGGCAAAGAAGTTTTTAAGATCGCCGTGCGCTCGATGGAGGAAATCAGCCGCCAGGCGTTGGCCGATGCCGGGGTCGAAATCAGTCAGGTTTCGCTGGTGATTCCGCACCAGGCCAATCGCCGAATCATCGTCGCGCTTGCCGAACGGCTCGGCATACCGCTGGAAAAAGTAGTGGTGAATGTGGATAAATACGGTAACACTTCGGCCGCCTCGATTCCCGTAGCGCTCGATGAAGCCAGGCGCCAGGGACGCATTAAGCCCGGCGACATTGTCTTGCTCAACGCTTTCGGCGGCGGTTTTACCTGGGGCGCCGCCGTCGTCAAATTCTAGCAGGCTTGGGTATTGGAGTGGTGGAGTAATGGATTGAAACCCAACACTCCAATACTCCTTTATTCCAACTCTATTTCCTCGTTCGCCTCTGAGTCTTTTTGAGCAGGCTGCAATTCATCGATTTTCGCTTTGCCTCAGCGGATTTTCTCTGCAATCTGTTCGCGCAAAGATTTCAATTTCGCACTGAATTCCACTGGAAACCGGCTTGGCTGGCGCAGCGCCCTGACGCTTTCGGGAAGCGCGGCAAACTCGCGGACGAAGATCTCGCGCAACTCCGGCAAGCTCGGATAGCCCGCCACCCTCTTGCCATCGTGCATGACTTTTGTCAGTAAACGCTCACCGGGAAGCTCCTCATCGCGCAGTCCGATGGTGTCGCCTTGTGCTTGTCCGCGGCTATCTTTCACGCGAAACAACTGCTTTCTGCCGGGCCACGATGACTTGCCCGTACTGAGCTTGAGGACCGGCCGGGCGTCGTACTCGACCAGCTTGTAAGCGATATCGGACCAGGGCTGGTCGGCGGATACACCCATCTTGGTGCCTACACCGTAGCTATCGAAAGGGGCATTGGCCGCGGTCAATTGCGCAAGCTCGAACTCGTCGAGACCGCCGCTGCCGATGATTTTCACCTCGGTCAGACCCGCGTCATCGAGAATCCTGCGCACTTTCACGGACAAGGCGGCCATATCGCCGCTGTCGAGGCGCACGCCGAGCAGTTTTTGTCCGCGCTGAGCCATTTCCCGCCCAACCTGAACGGCGTTTTTCGCTCCCGCGATAGTATCGTAGGTGTCGATCAGCAAGATTGCGTTGGCTGGAAAAGTTGCGGCATAAGCGCGAAAGGCATCGATCTCACGTTCGAAGCTCGACACGAACGAATGCGCCATGGTGCCGACCAGCGGGATACCGTAACGCTCGCCGGCTTTGACGTTGCTCGTGCCGGCGAAGCCGGCAAGATAGCTCGCGCGCGCGACTTTCATGCCGGCATCGATGCCGTGGGTGCGGCGCAAGGCAAAATCGACCACCGTCCGGCCGCCGGCGGCATGGACGCAGCGGGCGGCTTTGGTGGCGATCAGGCTCTGTAGATGAATCTGATTGATGATGAAGGTTTCGACGATTTGCGCCTCGATGATCGGCGCCGTCACTTCGATTACAGGCTCGTCGGTAAAAAAGATTCGACCTTCGGGTATCGCCCACACCTGGCCGGTGAAGCGCAGGTTGGCGAGATAGTTCAAGAAGTCTGAGGAAAAGATTTTTTGCGAGTCAAGAAAATCGTTTGCCGCGGCATCAAAGGAAAGGCTCTCCAGATAATCCAGGACATCCTGCAAACCGGCAGAAACAAAATAGCCCCGCTCGGGCGGGTAGGAGCGGATAAACAGGCTGAAGGTCGCCGACGCTGCCCGCTGCTCGCGGAAATAGGCTTGCGCCATGGTGAGCTGGTACAGGTCGGTCAGCAGCGTCTGGTTTTCGCCGGCCTTCATGATTAAATTATTTTTGACTGAGCGTCAGTCTAGTCAAAAGGTGTAGTCGAGTAAAGCAAACGATTTATCGTCGATGCCGCATACCGAAGGCTCAACACATTCCGTGGTCCGGAGCTCGGCATAACAGAAAGTGCTCTATCCGTCTCGGAGCTAATGAGCCATGTTTGATCATGCTGAACCGCCGGCAACCAAGGCATCGCGACCGCGCTCGGTTGATTTATCGGGAACGTTTTGTTAAGCATTTTCTCAGTAGCCACGCCTAATTAGCATCCTAGGAGGGGATCGATGTTCACTGACAAGGTCGACTTGAAGGATTTCGAAAAACAAGATCCGGAGTATCAGGATTTATTGCGGCGGGTGCTAGCCATCCAGGCCGATTGTGAAATCGGCGGTCCCAATCTGTACGTCAAACACATCCTGCCGAGCGCGCCGACAAAACTGGATCAGCTGATCGTTGCACGGACGGCTGCGGAAGAGATGGATCACTTTCGCAAAATGGCGCGTTTGGCCGGTGACATCGGAGTCGATGTTTCCTATACCCTCAGCCGGCCCAATCAGGAGCGTTACGTGGAGGCGTTTCGCGGCGAAATCAAGACCTGGGAAGATTACGCGGTGTTCGGCTTTCTGATCGATCGGGTCGGCCGTTTCCAGCTCGAGGAATTTCTCGACTGCACCTACGTGCCGCTGGCTAAAGTCGTCGAAGATCCCGACATCATCCGGGAAGAAGAGGGGCATGTCGACTTTGGTACCAACGCGTCGGCTGAATTCGCCGCCAAAGGCGGAGAATCGAAGGAGCGGATTCAAAGAGCGGTGGATTACTGGTACGTCAAAGGCCTCGATATGTTCGGCAATTCCAAATCGTATCGCTCGGAGCGGTATATGTTCTGGGGCCTGAAGCGCCGCCCCAACGCGGTGGCGCGCCAGCAATACAAGGACGAGATCGATGCGCTGATTCTCAAGATGGGCCTGACGATCCCCGATCCCAACAAGGGCCGGCTTTACACCTAACAGCTTACTGTAAACGCTAGATGGAGGCTGCTCAAAAAGCAGAGGCGAGGCGCGCGAAAAATCGACGAGCAAAGGCGTACTTCGTCAGCACGTCGTAGCTAGGCGATCGAGTGCAACGAAGCATAGGAGTCTTTCAGTAGCCTGCGAGAGAGAAGCTATGGAACCAGCACCCAACA
>JAICHC010000009.1 GCA_025922795.1 Candidatus Binatia bacterium
CGAAAAAAGTTGATAGCGAGCGCCATTGGCGGGATCAACGCCAGCGACACCAGCGCCAGCTCGAAGTGCAAATAGAACATGATGCCGACGATCCAAATCACCATGATGAAGTCGGCAATGAGGGTCACCACGCCGGAAGAAAACATTTCCTGAAGCACGTCCACGTCGGTGGTCATGCGCGTCACCAGACGCCCCACCGGATTGCGGTCGAAGTAACTCATCGGCAGCTTCTGCACGTGCGAAAATATCGCCACACGGAGATCGGCGAGGCAGCGCTGCGCCACGAGCATGGCGAGATAATAGTGCGCAAAGGCCGTAACCGTCTCGCCGATCAACGCGCCGAAAAACAACAGCATGACGTTTTGCAAGCCCCAGAGGTCCTTGCCCGCGATGTACTGATCGATGCCGACTTTCATTAAATACGGCTGCGCCAGGCCGAAGCCCTGCTGCAGCGGAAGCAGCAACAGGCTCAGTAGAAACAGCCGTTTGTAAGGCCGGATGAATCGCCAAAGGCGTTTAATTAGCCTGAAATCGTAAGCCTTGCCGAGAATTTCTTCTTGCTGCGGTGCTTGCGCCATCTAGATCTGTTCTAGCTCCTCACTCAGCTGCTGCTGCTGGTAAAGCTCGGCATAAACGCCGCCACGACGGGCCAGCTCGTCATGACTGCCGCGCTCGATGATCTTGCCCTCGTCGAGCACGAGAATTTCGTCGGCGTCTTTTACCGCGGAGATTCGGTGCGAGATGATCAAGCAGGTTTTCTCTTTTAGAATGGCGCGCAGCTCGTGAAGGATTTCGGCTTCGGTTTGTGCGTCGACGCTAGACAGACAGTCGTCGAGAATCAACACCGGCGGATCGGTGATGAGCGCGCGCGCCAGGGTCGCGCGTTGTTTTTGCCCGCCGGAAAGCGTCACACCGCGTTCGCCGACCACCGTGTCGAGACCCTGAGGAAAGATTTGCAGGTCGCGGTCGAGTTTGGCGATCTGGACGGCGCGCGCAAGCTCTTCCGCGCTGCAGTCCTCGCGGCCGAAAGTCAGGTTGCCCTTGAGGGACGTGGAAAAAAGAAAAGGTTCCTGCGGCACGTAGCCGATCCTTTTACGCAGATCGCCAAGCGACAGTTCGCGGATATCCCGACCGTCCATGAGAATGGCGCCGCTCGAAACATCGAAGAGTCGCGGCAGCAGTTGGGCGAGTGTGCTTTTGCCCGAGCCGACCCGCCCCACCAGGCCGACCGAGCGGCCCACCCCAAGTTTGAAGTCGACGCCTTCGAGCGCGCCATGACCGTTTCGCTCGCGATCGTAGGCAAATGACACGTCACGGAATTCGATGCCATGCCGAAGCGCACCCGTACCGGCGCGCGCCGCGTCATCGACGATCTCCGGTTTGCTGTCGAGAATTTCCTCGAGGCGGCGCATCGCCGCGCGGCCGCGTTCGACTAAAGACAGCATCCAGCCGAAGGCCGCCGTCGGCCATGCCAAGACGTTCAGATACGCGATGAACGCGACGATATCGGCCACCAGCAGATCGCCACGCAGCACGCGCACGCCGCCGTACCAGATGACGATCAGCACCGTCAGGCCGTTGATACCCTGCATGACCGGGTTGACAATGCCGCGCATCTTCGCCATCTCCATGCTTTTGACTTCGTAGTCCTTGTTGAGACCGGTGAATTGTTGGGTTTGAAAGTCTTCCTGCGCATACGCTTTGACTACATGCATGCCGCTCAAGTTTTCCTGCACGTGACTGCTCAGTCCAGACATCTGTTGCTGGACTTCGAGCGAGGTTTTGAGGATGCGGCCGCGAAATTTTCGCGCGACGTACATCAGCAGGGGAAACGGCGCCAGCGCCGCCAGGGTCATGCGCACATCCATCGACAGCATCAACGCGACCGCATAGACGTAATAGAGCGGCGCGTTGACGAAATTGAGGATGCCCGGACCCAACATGACGCGTACGGCGGAAATGTCGTTGATCAATCGCGACATCAAATCGCCAGTGCGTTGCTTGTGATAAAACGCCGGCGGCAGCTTCTGCAGGTGCGCGAATAAATCATTGCGTAAATCGTACTCGACATTGCGCCCGGCGTTGAAAATCAGAGCGCGCGAATAGGTGCGCGCAATGCCCTGCAAAAGCGCGGCGGCGATAATCAACGCGGCGTAGTAACTCACGTCGGCCATCGAGCCGCCATGCTCGATGATGCGCACGGCCTCGCGGATCCACCAGGGAATCCACATCACGAGTGTCGCCGTGCCGAGCAGGCATAGCCCGCCGAATAAGTACTGGCGCCGGTAGCGGCGCGCGTATCCCAACATTCGGCCCATAGTATTTGTCTAGAATACTCTACGGTGTTTCGACCCGCAAACCATCGGCAGTGAACGCGTTAAACGGCCGTTTCTAAAAGACGCGCGCTTGACATCGCGAACACGCTCACTAATAAACAAGCATGATGCAAACGCCGCAGAGCCGCCGCCAAGACCTTCGTAATATCGCGATTATTGCCCACGTCGATCACGGCAAAACGACCTTGGTCGATGGCATGCTCCGCCAAAGCGGCATATTTCGAGCCAACGAACAGGTCGCGGACCGCGTGATGGATTCCATGGACCTGGAACGCGAGCGCGGCATCACGATCATGGCGAAGAATACGACGATTCGTTACGGCGAGGTGAAAATCAATATTGTCGATACGCCGGGCCACGCCGACTTCGGCGGTGAGGTCGAGCGCACACTGGCGATGGTTGACGGCGTCATGTTGCTCGTCGACGCCTCCGAAGGGCCGCTGCCGCAAACCCGCTTCGTTTTGAAAAAAGCGCTGGAAGCGCGGCTACCGCCGATTGTTTGCATCAATAAAATCGACCGCCCCGACGCCCGGGTCGCCGCCGTGCTCGATGAGATCTACGATCTCTTCATCGACCTCGACGCCAGCGAAGAGCAGTTGGATTTTCCGATCGTCTACACCAACGCGCGCGCTGGTACGGCGACCCGTAATCTCAAAGAGGCGGGTGAAAACTTAAAACCGTTATTCGATCTGATTGTCGAAACACTGCCAGGTCCGGCCTTCGATCCTGCTGCGCCGACACAATTTCAGGCGAACAACCTCGATTACAATGACTACGTCGGCCGGGTCGCCATCGGCCGCTTGAAAAACGGCCAGCTTTCCGTCGGCGATTACACGCTTTGCCGGGTTGACGGCACGCAGCACGCAGTAAAGGTCACGCAGGTCTTCGGCTGGCAGGGCCTCAAGCGCATCGAAGTCGATAGGGCTACGGCCGGCGATATCGTCGCTCTCGCCGGCATTGAGGCCATCGGCATTGGCGACACTGTGGCTAGCCGGGACAATCCCAAGCCGCTGCCGGCGCTACGTATTGATGAGCCGACCATCGCCATGATCTTTAGCGCCAACAACTCGCCGTGGTCCGGCCGCGAAGGGGACTTCGTCACGTCGCGCAAGCTGCGCGAGCGGCTTTTCTTGGAGCAAAAGAAAAACGTCAGCTTGCGCATCACCGACACGGATCAAGCCGACGCTTTCCAGGTGACCGGCCGGGGCGAATTTCAGCTAGCAATTATCATTGAGACCATGCGCCGCGAAGGTTACGAGCTCATGGTGTCCAAGCCGACCGTGGTGACGCGCGAGATCGGCGGCAAACTGCATGAGCCGGTGGAGCTGCTCGTCATCGACGTTCCGGAAGATTTTATCGGGGTGGTCGCACAGCTCCTGGCTGTGCGCAAAGGCAAGATGACCAAGATGACTCACGCCGGATCGAGCCGGGTGCGCTTGGAATTCAGCGTCCCGTCGCGCGGCCTGATTGGCTTTCGCTCGCGCTTTCTCACCGACACGCGGGGCACCGGTATCATGAACGCGTTGTTCGACGGCTGGTCGCCCTGGCACGGCGCTATTCAATCGCGCAGCAACGGAGCCATGGTCGCCGATCGCGAAGGACCGTCGACGCCCTACGCCATCTTCCATCTGCAAGAACGCGGCATTATTTTTATCCCGCCCGGCGCGCCGGTTTACGAGGGCATGGTCGTGGGTGAGTATTCGCGCGACGTCGATCTGAACGTCAATATCTGCCGTGAGAAGAAGCTCACCAATATCCGTGCCGCCGGCCGCGACGAGAATATTATCATTACGCCGCATCGCGAGATGGGTCTGGAAGAGGGCATTGAGTGGATCGCCGACGATGAATTAGTGGAAGTGACGCCGCAATCGGTCCGCCTCAGGAAAAAAATCTTAAAGCAAGCCGACCGCCCGCGGCGCCGCCACGAAGATGACGAATAACGCCCTTTGAGGCGATCGGGGGTTGGAGTATGGGGAGTAGTGGGTTTCAGTCCATTACTCCAGCACTCCACCACTTCAGTACTCCAACGACGTCTCCAGCTAATCGGAATGCAGCGCAATTCGATTGCCTTCGCTATCAAGAACGACGGCGCGAAATCCGAACGGACCGATCGGATGTTTGGCCTGGACGACCTTACCGCCGTTCGCTGCCACTGCGGCGATCGCTTCGTCTAGACGTCCGTTCGCGTTTAAATAAATCATGATTCCTTTACCCGAGGGATTTTCCTCGGCGCTCGTGAACAAACACCCACCGACCTCACCGTCATTGTGCGGCAAAATTCCAACCTTCATGCCAGGAAAGTCTTGCTTCTTTAACGGCTGGCCCAGCACCGCCGAGTAAAATTTCACAGCCCGGTCGAGGTCTAAAACTGGAATGTCGCACCAGACGATTTGATTAGCCATAACACGTTTCTCCTCTCTGTCACCGTTGACTTGTTCATCTCGGAGTCGTCCCCGCCCAGAGCTTGGCGAGAAATCCGCTCTTCTCCAGTTCGTCCAAGTAGCGCCGGTCATAAAGCTCCTGCGGCTTGAATTTTTTTGCGCGCGGGTCGATTTGTGCCACGTCGTCCAGTATCGCTTGAACCGCCTCCAGCTTGAGATCCATGCGCGGCTCCAACGCCTTGATCTCGGCGTTATAGGCCAGGTCGAGAACCTTTCTGTCTTCGATGCGCAGATACTTGCTCAAAACTTTGAAGACGATCTCTTTGTCGGTGTGCAAAGTCTTAGCGGCCTCGGCCATGCACGCGCGCCGACTGTACTCCGAGCAGGCGGTCGCCGGCCCAAACCGGCTGCGCGCCGAGCATCCAGATCACGAGACCCGACAGCGTCAAGATTTTCGACACAGCTTACCTTCCTTGTTGGCCAGACCCCACCGCGCCCAAAGCAAGCGACGCCTCAGCCGTTGCTCCAACTGCTTGGCGCTAACGCGGTACTTAAACGCTTTCTTGCCGTTGATGAATAGCAGCGGCACTTGGGCGCCGTACTCTCTTTTCAGTTGTGCCGAGCTATCGACGTCAATGACCTCAAAGTCCAAGGTGATTTTCGCCGCCACTTGCCGTACCGCGTCCTTCATTTCGTCGCATAGACAACAATCCGCGCGCGAATACAAGGTCAGTTTGGGGTTCATGGCGCGGGCGCTTTCGCCGGCTCTCCCTTTGTCTCTCCCTCGCCTAAACCGACAATATTTTTTGGAATTCCCAGCACGCTCCAAAACATTTCGGAAAGCGTGCCGAGCGGCGCCGGCGTGATCGTAGGATCGTCGATGCGGCCCTGGATCGTGAAGCTCGCCACCAGAAAGGAGTTCTTGATCGCAGCGATGCCGCGGCCGAGAACCGGGATCTGGTTGATCGCCGAATCGATCCCGGCAAACGGCCGCACCGCGATAAGAAAGTCGACTTCGTCTCTGGGCAAATCGATTCGACCCGCGCCGGTCATGCGCAAATCACTGCTGTCGACGATGAGGTTTTCGGTGGCGTACACGCCCTGAGTGACCTTGAAGTCGCCAGTAATGGCGCGAAAACGAATGCCCTGTTTGGTGAGATCCGGCAGTTGAAAAGTAAACCAGCGCGAGAGATCGAGTAGATTGAGGATCTGCACCAGAATGCGCATGCGATTGATCGTGCCGTCCTCGATTCGGAGATTGAAGTCGCCGTTTAAGTTCTGCTTGCGCTCGGCATCATTTTTACCCTCGGTTTCGAGCTGGCCAGTGAGATGGACTTTGCCGGTCATCTCGGTGGTGGTGACGCCGAACCAGTTTAGAAACGCCTCGATCGGGATGCTTCGGATCTTGGATTCGGTACGAAGGCCGAGGGTATCCGGGCGGTCGAAGATCGTCGTCACGCCTTGGATCGCTCCGCCGGCCGAGCGCGCGGTCAAATTCGTCAGCCGCCAGACGCGGCGATCAACGGCGGCTTCCGTTCGCAAGTCGCTAAAATCAAAATTTTTGATGCGGCCTTTGCTCAGTGCGATTTTTCCTTCGGCGACCAAGCTGGCGTACAGCTCACTCGACTCGGGATCGATCTGCGAGATGAGATAGGTAATATCCAGGTTTGGCGCGGCGAAATCAAAAACCAACTGGGGTTTCCCGGCATAACCCCACCGCCCGCTGGCGGTGGCCGGAACCCCGGCCAATAACGCTGCGAGATTCACGAAATCGATGCCGCTTTCATCGATGTTGATCGTGCCGTTGAGTTCGCGCAGTGGCTGAAGCAACGGACGGACTGTCAGCTGCACGTTGGACAGTTCCAGATGACCCGTCAATTTGCGCCTGCTCCTATCCCTGACCGAGCCGAAGTAGCGCAAGCTGCCGCGCACCATGCCGGAATCCTGCACACTGCCCCCGTCAAGGAGCAAGCGCGACATTACAGCGCTTTTCACGCCGGGCGAGGCAATTCCCAAATCGAACGCGCCGTCTTCCCCGTCATAGTCCTTGAGCGCCAATTGAATCTGAATCGGCGAGCCGCCGAGTTGCGCCTGAATCTTTTCGCCTTTGATCTCTTTCGGTGTAACCGCTATCTCGCCGTGCAAGCCATCGAGCGCAATGTCGTCATAACGAAGACGCACCTGCTCAAGTGCAATCTTAGCTTCGAAATGAAGCGGCGCATTCGGCGCTCGTTTGAGCGCGAAATCCACCATGCCGCGACCGCTGAGATCCTGGACGGTCGCTAAGTGCTTTGCTGTCCGAGGCGAAAGCTGAGGCGCTATTTGCTCCTTCAGTTCGGTCAAATTGACGTCGCCACGAGCTTGGACATCGAGCCTGCCGAATTGCTCGGGTGTGAGGTTGAAATTGCCGGCCACGTCGCTGAAGCGCGAGTCACCGTAGGCGCCGCGAAAATTTTCAAACGCCAGCACTCCTTCGGCGATTGTGAGATTCCCCTGCACGCTACGCAGCGGCAACGCGCCTTCGAAGCTGGGCTTGCCGGAGAAATCGCGCAACCCGGCTTCGAGCGAAATCTGTTTGGCGCCGGCTGCCCTGAGCTGGCGCAATTCGCTGAGCGCCCCATTGAAGCTCGCCTTCTTCACCTCCACCTGACCGGCCTGGATCGACTGGGCGCTATCTTCCAACACTTGCGAGCCGGCGATTTTAAGCGGCAGGTATTTAATCAAGCCCGCGGCCGGAGCCGACAAATTCGAAAGACTCAGGCGCAGATAAGGATCATTGCTGTCGAGAGCGGCGACCTCGGCTTGCAAAGAAAATTTGATGTCATTGGAGCGAAAGTCGGCGCGCGCCGCCTGCACGCCTCGGCGGCTTAAGTCAATCTCGAAAGTCGTTCGACCGCCGGCCCCGGTGAGCGGCGACAAGAACAGTTCCGGCGCATCGAGCCCGAGCTCGCGAAACTCCACAGCCCCCTTCAAATGCAACGAGGTTGCGAAATTTCCTTCCACGTGAACGCGCTGGGCGAAATAGCCGGTCATGGATTGGATCGGCAAACCGGCAATAAAATAGTCCTTGACCAACTCGGCGGGAACATTCACCACTTCAACGTCACCATCCCAGCGAGCCTCGTCCAGCGCCAAAATCTCCTTGGGAAACGCCAGACGGCCTCGTGCTTTTAAATTGATCTTGGCGCCGTCCCGCAACAGCGTACCTCTGAGTTCGAAGGCGAGTGCCGCCGCCTCAGCGGTTGTTGGCGGGCGCTGCAGCAAATCTGCAATGAGCGCGCGCAGGCGTTGGCCCCGCAGGCGCTCGAGATCGAGATCGGCATTCACAAGTCGCCACTGTCCAAAGCGCTCTTTGGCTCCTTGATCCTGTAACCCGATGTCGGCGTCCTCGATTTTAAGGGAACGGAGATCGAGGGTGAATTCGCTGTTCTGCTGCTTTAGAAGCGGCAGGTTGAGGAGCTTGTCGAGCAGCGGAAACCGCCCATTGGGATCGCGCACAAATTGCGCCGCCGGCCGTTGGGCACGGATTTCGTAGAAGACGATTTGCCGGCGCAAAAGCGGCAAAAGAGCCAGCCGAGCAGTCACACGCTCGGCCGTAATGGCCGGGCGCGCCGCTTCCGGTTCGCTCAAAGCGAGATCACGGAAACCGATTCCGGTGATCCAGCCGATTTCTAAATCGGCGGCGCCAAGCTCAGCCCGCAACTGGGTTCGAGCTTCGATCTCGTCGATCAGAAATCGACGGACCTCGCCGACACGCATCAGGTGATAAAAAGCCAAGCTGGAAACAACTACGAGAAGGATTAGAGTCGCAGTGACAAAACCGACGATCTTGAGAAGTCTTCTCATGCGCGGACCGGTCACAGTGGAACGAAGTGTCGCGGAGGCTGCATCGGCAGATCGCCGCTGGGTTACTTTGTCTGCGGCACAATCTAGAGGAAGTCCTTCGGCGGCGCAAGGGAAGATAAGTCGAGCCTGGATTTTCCACGTGCGCCGTGATCTTGGCTGGCTGTCGACGTGGCTGCGCGCGTGTCGGAAATCTCTCGGAAGGTCGATTGACTCATATGTTCCGGCGACTCATCGGAGGTCAGAAAGCTGGAAGCCTACTGTTATGGCAGCGTCGGCCGACGCATTTCGCTGAGCTGCGGAATGCCTCGGCGCTAATCACCTTGACAGCCCATAATGAACTTGTTAGATAAAACAAACTTTTGAGCCACGCATCTGGAAATCGCTTGGGGGAAATCTTATGCTAGAGAGAGACGAGGAACTACTCAACAGCAAGCAGGTTGCCGTAATCCTGGATATCAGCCCGGATACCGTCAACGAGTTCGCCCGCAAGAACATTCTGCCCGCTTTTAAGAAAGGAAAACAGTGGAGATTTCGCAAACGGGATATCTCCATATTTTACAAAAAACAGCCTAGAGATATTCGCGACGCCTAACGGCGCGCAGGTTGGGGTTGGGGACAAATGGCAGACATCGAGGCACATGAAAGCAAGATTTACTCGGAATTTGCGCCGCTCTACGATAAGATCTTTGGCAAAATATTTTATAATCGCCTAGAACAGGTCATCGAAAATCTCGACATTCCACCCGGGGCTCGGGTCCTAGAAGTCGGCGCCGGCACCGGCACCTCATTCCCGGCCTACCCTTCGCACTGCGAAATCACCGGCGTCGATCTCGCGCCCGATATGCTGGCGCGCGCCCGCCAAAAAATTGAAGAGAACGGCTGGTCGCATTTCATTAAAGTCCTGGAGATGAACGCCCTTGACCTCAAGTTTCCCGACAACACCTTCGACTACGTCATGGCGTTTCACGTCGTCACCGTGGTACCCGATCCCGTGCGCATGATCGCGGAAGCGAAACGAGTCTGTAAACCGGGCGGGCGAATTGTCATAGTCAATCATTTCACTAGCGACCGGCGCGTTCTTGGTTCTCTCACCCAGGCACTCGATCCGATGACGAGATGGCTGGGGTGGCGCACCGACCTCAAGCTAAAACCATTCATCAAAACCACCGGACTCAAAGTTGAGACGATTTACAAATTGAATAAAGCATCCCTCTACACGGTCGTGCTTTGCCGCAAAGAGTCCCGCTCCTTCAGCCCGACACGCGAGCTATAGACTGGCTCGACTGCTTATATCTTAGACGAAACTATCTGCTGCCGCCATCTCCGCGGGTAGGTCACGTTATGGAATAGGCTGAAAGATTGGTTGCAAGCTAAACGGAGGGAATCTTTTGGTCGCTGAGCACGCTGCCGAGCAACCCATTAACGAGGCAAATCTTTGGGCGGATCCTTTTTCGCTTCCTTGTCGTTGGCATCATCCTCTTCCGTTTCAGCGCCGGTTACGCCCTTTTTGAAGTCGCGGATCGCCTTGCCGAGTCCGCTGCCGATCTGGGGTAGCTTGCTCGGTCCGAATATGACCAGAGCGATCACCAAAATCACCATCAGTTCCGGCACGCCAAGTCCAAACATGAAACCTCCTAACTCTTCCGTCTCATGGCGAAGAATACCGCGTTATCGCCGCGTTGCACAAGCAGCAAGATCCGATCGCCGCGCCGTCCTTGGCGCGTTGCGCGCTCAAATTCTTTAACATTGCTGACCGCCCTCTGATTCACTTCGCGGATGACATCCGCCGGTTCGATCCCGACTTGGTCCGCCGGGCCACCCGCCTGAACTTCGATCACTAACACACCCTTCGCGGAGCTCAACCCCAGCCGGCGCACGGTTTCCGGCGTGATTCTCTCGACTCGTAGTCCCAACTCTGGATCGCGCGCTTCGATCTGCTCGTTCGGATCGCTGTCGTCGGGCAGTTCGCCGATCTTTACCGCGATCGTTTGCTCCTTCTTGTCGCGCACAATCTTTAAGACAATCCGCTGGCCGGGCGGCGTGTCAGCTATGATGCTCGGAAAAACGGCGCTTCGCGGCACCGGTTTGCCGTTGAACTCAACAATGAGATCGCCGGCTTTTAGGCCGGCTTCGGCGGCCGGGCTAGGATTGGTGACATCCGTCACGACGGCGGTTTCGCGGTGATTTGGTTTGAGGGCAAGCGCCGCCGTCATCGTCGGATGAAGATCCTGGGCGCGCACGCCGAGCCAGCCGCGCACGACACGACCGTTCTTGCGCAGCTGGTCCACCACCTTGCGCGCCAAATTGATTGGAATGGCGAAACCGATACCGACATTGCCGCCCGACTGGCTGAATATTGCGCTATTGACGCCGACGACTTCACCCATAGCGTTGATCAGCGGTCCGCCGCTATTACCGGGATTGATCGAGGCATCGGTCTGAATGAAGTTATCGTAGGGTCCGGCGCCGATGGTCCGTCCCTTGGCGCTGACAATCCCCGCAGTGACCGTATGCTCCAGCCCGAACGGATTTCCGATTGCCATGACCCAGTCGCCGACATCCAACTGGCTCGCTGTGCCGAGCTTGGCAAAGCGCAGCTTCAGACCCGTTTTTCGAATCTTGATCAAAGCCAAATCCGTGCGGGCATCCTTACCGATCAAACGCGCTTCGTGCTCGCTGTGATCCGAGAGTTTTACCTTGATCACATCCGCGTTCCGCACTAGATGATAGTTTGTTAAGATCTCTCCATCTTCACTGATGACAATACCCGAGCCGAGACTGCGCTGGTTGGTTTCCCGTGGCGCAGCTTCGCCGAAGAACCGGTTAAGAAAATCTTCGATCGGATCATTCGCACCAGAGCGCATCGAACGCTGTGATGTCGTGGAGATATTCGCCACGACTGGCATGGTTTTCTTGGCAACGGCGGCAAATGAAGGCGGCCGCCCACCTTCAATGGCGTTGAAACTGGCCGCTTCAGATCGCGTGTTTGCGAGCGACGCAACCATGACCAGGATCGCCGCCACTGTTCGGCCCCGAGTTAAGTTTGTTTTTTGACGGTAAGGCATCGTCGTTTTCACAATTCTTTAAGCCTCGTTTCGACTGGCTCCTACACTAGCAAATTATGGTTCCGGATTTAACTCTGCCCCGAACGGCCCAGACGTTTGCAAACACGCCGGTCTGTAGTATGGGAAAAAGGATGTTTTCCGCTCGGAAACAAAAATGAAGCCGGCACCGATTGATTACGATACCGTGCGCGAGATGCTGCGCACGGCTACGCCCGACCGAATCTTGCGGTTCATCGGCAAGAGCCATCCGGCCGACATCGCTCTGCTGTTCAAGGGGCTCGAAAGCGGCGAAGTGCGCCAGCTCTTCGATATCCTGTTCACTGGGCGCCGCGCCGACAAGACTCTTAAGGAGCTCCCGGCTGATCTTTTGCCGGATATTCTGGAGTTGATCGACGACGAGAAAATCGGCCGTTTGATCGTTCGCGCCGATCCGGACGACGCCGTCTCGTTTGTCGACGCATTGCCCGACGAGCGGCGCGAAAGAATCATGGCCCTCCTCGATCCCGAGCGCCAGGCGGCGGTGCGCGAAATCATTAATTACCCCGAAGGCACGGTCGGCAGACTCATGACGACCGAGTTTATGGCGCTCCCTCCCGACACGACCGCCCAAGGCGCCATCGACAAGATCCGCGAGCGCGGCGAGCTGGAAAGTTTTTTCTACTTATACGTCGTGGATGGCGATGGCAAGCTCGTCGGCGTCGTGCCGATCCGCAACTTGGTGATCGCGCCGCGCGACCGGACGCTCAAGGAAATGATGATCGCCGATCCGGTCAAAGCCAACGTCTTTATGGACCAGGAAGAAGCGGCCCGGCTGGTGTCTCGCTATGAGCTTCTCGCGCTGCCGATCGTCGATGAGGCCGGCCGTCTCGAAGGCATCATTACCGTTGACGACGTCATCGACATCATCAACCAGGAAACCACCGAAGACATGTATCGGATGGTCGGCTTGGCCGAGGAAGACCGCGTCTTCACGCCGGTCTCGCGCTCGGTCAAGATGCGACTCCCCTGGACGTTTTTGAATCTTTTAACGGCCATGCTCGCCGCCTCGGTAGTCGGCCTGTTCGAAGGCACCTTGCACGAGATCGTCGCACTGGTGACTTTCATGCCCGTGGTCGCGGGGGTCGGCGGCAACGGCGCGACTCAAACCGCGACGGTCATCATTCGCGCGATTGCGCTTGGTGAGTTGGAATTTGCTTCGGCCTGGAAAGCGATCGTTAAACAGGTTTCGGTAAACGTTTGCATCGCCCTGGCAGCCGGCGGCCTGATCGCCCTGGCGGCGATCCTATGGAAGGGCAACCCTTATCTCGGCATCGTGCTGGCCATCGCCCTCATTCTCAACCTCGGCTTGATGGCTGGAATCGCCGGCGCGGTTATCCCTTTATTGCTTAAGGCGCTCGGCTTCGATCCGGCGCTCGGTTCCGGCATTATCGTCACCGGATTGACCGACGCATTCGGTTTTCTGTCATTTCTCGGTCTGGCAACGTTGTTTCGCCATTATCTAGTCTAGCGCGCTCTTTGCAGCGCGTCAGCCCGGGGCATTTGCTGAAACAGGAAGAGCAGCCCGCCGAGCAAGCTATCCAACGCCACAATCAAGAACAACAAAATCCCGAAAGCGGCGCCCTGCTCCGTGCCGATGCCGATCACCGCCAAAAGAAAAATGTAACCGCCTTCGCGCAGCCCAAGCCCGTTAAAGCTGATCGGAATTGCCGAAAACGTTCCGACCAGCGGATAGATAATCAGGCAAAAGGAAAACGGCACTTCCAAACCCAGCGCGCGCCCCATGACCGTATGCATCCATGCCTGAACCAGATGAACCGTTAGCGAAAGCAAAGCCGCCGTCAACAATGCGCGCCAACACAGCCGATAGCTTCTCATGGCGAGGCGCAATTTAACCGCGAGTTGATGGCCGTTTTCGGGTAAAAATCGCTTCAAAACAGGCGTGAGCAATGCGCCGAGCAGCAGCCCCAGAGCCAGCAAAAAAGTTGCCGTGCGGACGGCCTGAGGCACGGCGTAGTTCGGAATCAACAAAAGCCCCAAGGCACCGAGCCAACCCAACACCACCATCCCGATGGCGCGATCCATCAACACTGACAGGGCGGCGTGAACCGTGGTCACGGCGCGCCCTTTGGCGTGGGCTTCCTCGTCCTTCACGAGGTAGTAAACCCGGGTTACATCGCCGCCGACCGTGCTCGGCGCGAACAGATTGAAGAACATGCCGATTAAATAATATTGGACTAGATCTTTAAACGGCGTCTCAATGCCGAGCGGCCGCGCCAAGGTCGTCCAACGAAACGCGCTAATCCCCTGGGTGACCAAGTAGACCGCGAGCGCCAGAGCGATATAGGAGAAGTTCGCCGAAAGGAAGGTTTCCAAGAAACGCTCGATGTGAATGCGCGAGAGCAAATAACCGATGAGCCCCGCGCTGACGAGAAGCTTCAGAAGAAAAAAGATGATGGGTTTTAGTTTTTTCATTCTTCGAGCGGCGGTTCGATGAGCGCTTGTTTTTCATCTTTGCCCGGCCGATCCACCAGGACTTTGCGGCCGACCACCTTGAGGCGGCTTTCGGCGTAGAGTTGAATGGCGCGCGGATAAATCCGGTGTTCCTGCTCGAGAATTCTGGCCGCCAGGGTTTCGCCTGTGTCGTCGGCAAAAACCGGCACGACCGCCTGGATGATGATCGGCCCTTCGTCGCATTCCTCATTGACGAAGTGGACGGTACAGCCGGAGAAACGAACGCCGTGATCGACCGCCCTTTGCTGCACGTGCAGGCCCGGAAACGACGGCAACAGCGCCGGGTGAATGTTCATAATCCGGTTGGAATACGCCTTGATGAATGCGGGCGAAAGCAAGCGCATGAATCCGGCGAGCACGACGAGTTCCACGCCGCGGGCCTGTAGCACAGCGATGACGGCTCGATCGTAGTCTTCACGGCTGCAAAAACGTCGATGGTTGAGAACTTCGACGGCAATGCCGTGGTTGCGCGCACGCACCAAACCGTAGGCATCGGCCTTGTTGCTCAGCACCACTTCGATCTTGGCGTCGAGCTTTCCTGCTTCGATAGCGTCGATGATCGCCTGCAAATTCGTCCCGCTGCCCGATATGAGAACGCCGATGGAAACCTGCCGTGCCATACTATCTCTCAAGAGCTGAAGCGGGCCGCCCGCGCACCCCTGCGAATTTCGCCGATCACGAAAGACGGCTCGCCCATTCTTCCAAGCGTTCGGCGCACGCTGTCGGCGCACTTGCGGCCGACCACCAAAATCAAACCCAAACCGTTATTGAACGTGCGGTCCATTTCACCTTGACCAATGCGGCCGATCTTTTGAATCAGATCGAACACGGGCGGCACCGGCCAGCTGCCGCGCTCGATCACGGCGCGACAGCCTTTGGGCAACACCCGCGGCAGATTGCCGATGATCCCGCCCCCGGTGATGTGCGCCACGCCTTTGACTGCAAAGCGAGCGAACAGCGGGAGAATA